>JBCCKB010000051.1:0-13517 GCA_039027595.1 Pseudomonadota bacterium
ACGCGGTTCTGCCGCTCCCCCAATGCCGGGCAGGATGAGGCGCGCGAGATGCTGGTGCATTTGGCGGAGATGCTCGACGATTTCCGAGATGCGAATTCGATCACCGGGTATGTCGCGGTGGTCTATCCCGAGATCGGGCGGTTTCTGAAGCGGATCGGCGTGCGCTACATCCGCATCGCGGTTTCGGAGATTGATGGCCGCGAGGCGCATCTGATTTGCATCACCCATTGCGTCGCCCTCGCGCGTCATGCGGCTCATCGCCGCCGCGGCGCCGAGTTTCTTCGCGCCGCACGCGCTTCTGCCCCCGTCGCCCGGGCGGCTTGAGCAGCGAGAATGTGCCAAGGGGCGCAGGGGGCCAGCTTGGTCAGGGTCGCCCGGCCTGGGGAGCATCGGTGCGCGAAAGGGGAGAGCCCTGTGCGCATGCGACATGCCAAGTTCCGTGGTTGACGGCGCACCCGCGCAGGGTCGCTGGGCGGACCCCGGCGCGTCAATCCAACGCCCGGGCTAGACCGTCTTGAGAAGGTTCTTAACGGCCGTCACCTTGTGCGGCTTTTTCTCGAGGCTCTGGAGGAGGCTTGCCAGTTCGGGCTCATCGACCTTGCGGGCGGCCGCTTCGGGCGAGAACCAACGGCGCTTTCTTTCTTGGCGCTCTTTCCATCGCTTTCGCAGCCGCTCGACGATCATGGGATAGACTGTGACCTTGCAGCGGAGCGCGTCTCCTCCGTCGAGGATCTTGTCGTAATGGTAGGTGCCCAATACGTCCGATCCGATATAGCCAACGGCGCCAGCCTCTTCGAGCGCCTCGATCTCGGCGGCAATCCAAGGCTTCTTGCCGTCCATTCGCCATCCCTTGGGCATGACCCAACGCCGCGTATTGCGCGATGTGACCATGAGGACGCTCATCACACCGTTTCGATCCCAATGCATGGGGAGCGCTGCAATCTGCTTGCCGATCTCGCGTGATGCATGCTTGCCTGCCATGCTCTTGTGTAATCCTGTGCCAATCAATTGGGCCGGTCGCCGGTCGCTCGGATCAAGCAACGGCCCCAGGGTGTGTTTTATCCATCTTAGGTTGGCGTTGGGAGTTAGCGGATTAGCGGCCCTGATTCCAGCCCGGAATATCTTTGTCGCGCGGCGTGCCCAAGACGCAATCGGTGTTTGCGTCCCGCGCGGTAAGCGATCATGACTGGACCAACAGAGGGACATGACCAGGTGACAGGAGAACACCAATGAGCTTTCGCGCGCTGCTGGTGGAAAAGGATGACGAGGGGAAGACCTCCGCTTCGGTGCAGACGCTAGAAGATACGCGCTTGCCCGAGGGTGAGGTGACCGTAGCGGTCGAGTTTTCGACGGTGAATTACAAGGATGGCCTGTGCATCGGCCCTGGCGCGGGGCTTGTGCGAACCTATCCCCACGTGCCGGGGATTGATTTCGCCGGGACGGTCGAAGCGTCAGATGATCCGCGGTACGCGCCGGGGGATAAGGTTGTGCTCACCGGGTGGCGCGTGGGCGAAGCGCATTGGGGTGGCTATGCCGAGAAAGCGCGGGTGAAGGCCGATTGGCTCGTACCTTTGCCCGACAGTCTCACGACCCGCGCGGCCATGGCGGTTGGGACCGCGGGACTGACGGCGATGCTGGCGATCATGGCGCTCGAGGATCAGGGGCTGAAGCCTGGGACGGGTGAGGTATTGGTCACCGGAGCGGCAGGCGGTGTTGGGTCGGTGGCGGTGGCGGTTCTCGCCAAGCTCGGCTACGAGGTGGCCGCTGTTACGGGTCGCCCGGAACAGGCGGATTACCTCAAGGGGCTTGGGGCTGCCACGATTGTGGCACGCGACGAGCTTACCGAGGTTACTAAGAAACCGCTTGAGAGCGAGCGATGGGTTGGCTGCGTGGACGCGGTTGCCGGCGCGATGCTTGGCCGGGTGCTTAAGCAGATGACCTATGGTAGCTCGGTTGCGGCCATCGGCCTTGCCGGCGGCGCAGCGATCGAAGGTGCGCTGATCACGCCGTTTATCCTCAGGGGCGTGAACCTTCTTGGGATCGATAGCGTGATGCGCCCCTACGACGATCGGGTGCGCGCCTGGTCCCGTATCGCGCAGGATTTGCCGATGGAGGCGCTTGAGGGCATGATCGAGCCGGCGATCCTTGCGGAATTGCCCGATCTTGGGAAGGCAATCCTGAAAGGTGAGGTTCGGGGCCGCGTCGTCGTGGACGTATCTGCCTAGGCTCGGTGAGAGGACCGGACGTCTTTACATCGGGATCGTCTCTGCACGGGTGCCTGTGCCGCGCTCAAGTATGGCTGGACGTCGCCGCGCGGACATGATGTTCCCGATCAGAGCATTCGCGGCGATCGCGCAGGTCATGGGGCCGCTGGGCTCTTGCGTTGTTCCTCAAGCTCGAGCGCAGTGATCATCGCGTCACGGGCAGCGGTCATATGCCCGTCGATCTCGCGCGCCCAGCGATCGCTATCCTTGGTGCGCAACGCCTCTACCAAAGATGCGTGAGCGTCGGCGACGGCCACCGGATCGCGTTGGAAGGCCTGGAGGTGAACACGTCCAAATCTGATCTCGTTGGTGATCTGGTCAAAGACCCGCAGGAGCTTTTGGTTTCCAGCGGCCTCGCAGACAAGACGGTGAAGCCGAACGTCCTCTTCATGGGTTTTGACGATATTGCCGGATTGAGCCGTGTCGCGGAGCAGTTCGAACTGGGTATCGATTGTCTTAATCTCGCTTTGCGTCAGAGTGCGTGTGGCCCGGATGCCCGCGGCGCGTTCAAGTGCTGCGCGGACCTCAAAGAGCTCCGCGAGGCCCTGGGATGTGATGCGCCGCAAAAAGAACCCACGGCGCGGATGTGCCTCGATCAAACCTTGGCTCTCAAGCCGCCTGAGCGCCTCGCGCAAGGGCGCGCGGCTGGTGTCAAATTCCCGCGCAAGGCGAACTTCATTCAGCCGGGATCCGGGAGACAACCGGCCCTCGACGATCGCTTTTGCTAGGGTGTCGGAGATCCTTGTCACCAGATCCTGCCGCTCAAAGGCCGAAAAGGCCATCCGCTGATCCACCTAAATTCGTTTCTTTGTGATCGCGTTCTACTGAATGCTCTTTGACGGCAAGTTAGCCAAAACGATCCGCTTTGGCCAGAAACCGGGCTTTTGTCGACGGTCGACAAATTGGCCGCCGGTGCGAGTAATGCCTTGAAAGGAAGTGCAATGGCCTGGGTTTTGGCCCCCGGTTCAGACGGCGTGCCGCTCTAGGCGGTCGAGCGCCGCCGCAAGCCCGTCGAGGATGAGATCCGCTTCCGATTGGCGGAGGATCAGCGGCGGGCAGAAGGCCATGGTATCGCCCAAGGCCCGCGAGATCACGCCTTGATCAATCAAGTGTCCTGCCATTGCCGCGCCCAGCTTGCCAGGGCCGATCTGTTCGGCCGCGTCCTTGTCTGGATGCTGTAACTCAACCGCAGAGATTAATCCCACGCCGCGCACCTCGCCCACGAAAGGATGCTCGGCAAAGCCAGCAAGCTTGCCTCGGAAATAGGCGCCGACTTCGGCCGCGTGGGTGACGAGGTCACGCTCCTCGATGATCTTGATGTTCTCGAGGGCAACGGCGGCGCCCACCGGATGGCCCGCGCCAGTGTAGCCGTGACCCAGAACGCCGATCCGCCCGCTTTCCTCTGCGATGGGCGCGTAGAACGCTTCATTCACCAGGATTGCCGAGAACGGCACGTAGCTCGAGGTGATCTGTTTCGACAACACCATCACATCTGGTTCGATCGCGTAGGTCTCTGATCCGAACATCCGGCCCGTTCGCCCAAAGCCGCAGATCACCTCGTCGGCCACGAGCATGATATCATATTGCTCTAGAACGGCCTGCATCTTCTCCCAATAGGTGGCTGGCGGGACCACGACACCGCCCGCACCCATGACGGGTTCTGCAAAGAACGCCGCGATGGTGTCTGGTCCCTCCGACTGGATCAGGGCGTCGAGGTCATTGGCGCATCGCGTCGCAAACGCCTCCTCGCTCTCGCCGTCCCGACCTTCACGCCAGTAATGCGGGCATGTGGTGTGGAGCACCTGTTCGATCGGCATGTCAAACGAACGGTGGTTGTAGGGCAGCCCCGTCAAGCTGCCCGAGGCGATGGTCACACCGTGATACCCTCGGATCCGCGAGATCAGCTTTTTCTTTTCGGGTCGCCCCAGCGCGTTCGAGCGGTACCAGAGCATTTTGATCACGGTGTCGTTGGCTTCGGAGCCGGAATTCGTGAAAAACGCCTTTGACATCGCCACGGGCGCGATATCGATGAGCTTTTCGGCCAGATCGATGACCGCCGGATGGGCGCGGTGGGCGAAGTTGTGATAATACGCCATGCGCTCCATCTGGCGCGTCGCCGCCTCAATGAGCCGTTTCTCACCCCAGCCGAGGCCCACACTCCACAGCCCCGCCATCGCCTCCACATAGCGCTTGCCATTGGTATCCGTGACAAAAACGCCCTCGGCGTGGTCGATCACATGCGGGCCGATCTCGGCATGGCGCTCGGCGTTGGTGTAGCTGTGGAAGTGATACGCGATGTCGCGTGCTTCGATCGAGTTTGGCAGGGGCTTCATTGGCCGGGTCTCCCAAGGGCGTGGAAATCAGGTCAAGCGTTCGAGAATAATCTCGGCGGTGATCAGGATCGGGTTGTCGCCGCGCGAAAGCGTTCCGCGTAGCATATCCGCTGGATCCGTCCCGACAATGGCGATTTCCGCCGCAGCATCGGGATCCCCGGCCGTGCCGTGGGTGACAAGAAATTCCGACGGAATGCTCGACAGCTCGTGGCCACCCTCGAAGCGCGCACCAATCAGGCTACCGATCCCATGAACCTGTGCCGCTTCCCAACCCAGTTGAGCGACGGCGCCGTCGAGCGCGGTCGCGAAATCCTGGTTTGGCGCCAACCGTAGAGCGGCGTGGTCGCCAAGCTCGGGGCCGGTACGAACCGGGTGAAACAGCGAGAAGTGAGTTTCAGGATCGGGGAGACGGTCAAATCGCGCGGCGTCCAGTCCAATGCCGCGGGCCTTGGCGGGGGCCGCGAGCACGGTCTTCGCGGCAAGGACATGACCCATGGCTTGACTGCCGCCCGCGGGTGTCCAGAGCCCGTGACCATGCAGAAAGGAAGCCCCACTGTCACGGCCAACAACCATTCCGAGCCTGTCGATCCGCCCCGGACCGCCAAGATGGCGTTCATCCGAATACCATGCGACTTGATCTCTGTCGGGTGCTTCGGCGGGGATCACATAGGTGAGCCGATCAACGGCGGCGTCCTCGATCTCGAGCCACGCGCTGTCGCAGCAGGCGTCTGCCATTGCCGCCGCAATTGCTTGGTCAAGGGGCACTCCCGGCGCGAGCGTGAGGCTGAGGCTCTGCCCTGGAGTTTGGACGATGTGGGAGCGGTCCGAAGCGATGGGCCCAGGGTGATCAACGCGCCGTGTCACGGGTTTGCCTTGGCCATGCGCCGCTCAAGCTCGTCTCGGACCAGCCGTTTGGCCATCTTGCCGTAGCCCGATTTCGGGATCTCCTCCCAGACGTGGAACTGGCGTGGCATCTTGTAGCGCGCAATCGCACCATCGAGAAACGCCCCCAACTCTATGGGATCGAGGGTCTCGCCGGCATTTGGGGTCACAACCGCGACGCCAATTTCGCCCCACTCGGGATCGGGCATCCCGAAGACTGCCACTTCGGAAACCCGGGGATGCTCGAGGATCTTCTCCTCGATCTCTCGAGGGTAGATGTTTGCGCCGCCAGAGATGTACATGTCCGAGGCGCGCCCGGTGATATAGACATATCCTTCCGGGTCGAGATGGCCGAGATCGCCCGTGCGAAAGAACCCGTTCCGAAAACTCTTGGCATTCGCCTCAGGGTTCTGCCAGTAGCCCGCGAAGACCGCGGGACCGGTGACGCAGATTTCGCCCGTCTGGCCGGGGCCGAGCGGGGTCCCGGTGTCGTCTTGGACCTCGACGGCCATTCCCGTGCGCGGATACCCACATGTCCCAACCCGGCTCTCGGTCTCAGTGCTGTGGTCGGCGGGCGGCAAAACGGTAATCGCGCCGGTGACCTCGCCCAGTCCGAAATACTGGACGAGAACGGGGCCAAGAACCTCGATCGCGCGGATCTGGTCGGCCCGGTACATCGGCGCCCCCGCGTAGATCACGTGTTTGAGCGAAGAGCGCTCGGCGCTGGCGGCCTCGGGCGCCTCGACGAGCCGTTTCAGGATTGTTGGAACGGTGAACATATTGCTCACCCGGTGGCGGGCGATCAGCTCCCAAATCTCGGAGGTGTCGAATTTTGGCGCGGTCGTGAGGACAGTGGCCGCGCCGCGCGCGATCATCAAAAGCGCCTGAAGCCCCGCCCCGTGGCTGAGCGGCGCGACAACGAGCGAGGTGTCTGCGTGGGTGGTCCCGGGCAGCAGATCGGCGAGGTGATTGTTGACCACAAAGCCCAATTGCCCATGGGTCAGGATCGCCGCCTTCGGCCGCCCCGTGGTCCCCGAGGTGAAAAAGAGCCAGGCTGGATCATCGCGGTCAACAGGCGCGATCGGCGGGGCGTCGCGTGCGTTCGCCATAAGGGCGTCGATGTCGGCTCCGAAGGCGGCTGTTCCGATGGCGAGCACGGTTTCGGGGCCGGGGATGGACGCGTGCTCGGGAAAGGCCGCGTCGCAGAGAAGGAGTTTCGCGCCCGACAGTTCGGCCATCCAGGCCAGATCGCTCGGGGCGCCCCGCATATTTGCGGGGACCCAGACCGCGCCCAGGCGGAACGCGGCGATCATGCTTTCGAGCATCTGGTTCGTGTTGCGCGATTGGACAAGCACCCGGTCGCCATGCCCGACGCCGTGATCGCGAAAGACCGCGGCCATCTGGCCCACGCGCGTCTCGAATTCGCGCCAGGTCCAGGTGGTTTCGCCCCAGATCAGCGCCGGGTGGCTGGCGAGCCGCTGCGCCGCCTGTTGGGCGAACTGGGCGAGGTTCATGGTCCGTGTGGAATAGGGCGTTGCCGTCACGTGGCGCGCTCGAGGATCGAGGCGAAATTGGCGACCGAGGCGCCCCCCATGTTGAACACCCCCGCCAGCTCGGCGCCTGGGATCTGCATATCGCCAGCTTCGCACATGACCTGCATTGCGGCCAGGACATGCATCGAAACCCCCGTGGCCCCTATCGGATGGCCCTTCGACTTAAGCCCGCCCGAGGGGTTCACGGGCAGGGCGCCATCCTTTGCGGTTACTCCGTCGCGCACGGCTCTCCAGCCTTCGCCCGGGGGCGTCAGGCCCATGGCCTCGTACTCGATCATCTCGGCGATCGTGAAGCAGTCATGGGTTTCAACCACGTCAAGATCCTCGACGGTGACACCGGCCGCGTCCTTGGCCGCGGTCCATGCTGCGCGGGCGCCCTCGAACGCGGTCGGGTCGCGCCGTGACATGGGCATCACATCCATCCGTTGCGCCCGGGCGCGAAAGGCCACCGCGCGCGCAAGCCCTTGGGCGATGTCGCGGGTTGTCACCACAAGGGCCGCGGCGCCATCGGAAATGAGCGAGCAATCGGTTCGGCGAAGCGGCCCCGCCACCTTGGGGTTTTTCTCGCTCACGGTGTTGCAGAAGGAAAAGCCCACGTCCTTTTGCATATGCGCCAGGGGATTGACCGCGCCGTTGGCATGGTTTTTGGCCGCGATCATTGCGAGCTCTTCTGAACGGTCGCCGTGTTTCTGGAAGTAGCTGTTGGCGATTTGCCCGAAAATGCCCGAGAAGCCCGCCGGGAGCCCGGCTTCCTCCTTTCGGTAGGAGGCCGAGAGCAGGATGTCGCCCACCTCCGCCGTTGGCGTTGCCGTCATTTTCTCCGCGCCGATCACAAGCGCCAGCCGTGCGCGGCCCGCCTCGACCGCATCAAGGGCGGCGTAAAGGGCGGCCGATCCGGTGGCGCAAGCCGCCTCGGTCCGGATCGCGGGGGCGTGCTCGAGCCCCGGGACGGCGACCGAGACCAGACCAGCCTCAAAGCCCTGCCGGGAAAAGCCCGCGTTCATCACACCGACCGTGACATAGTCGACATCCTCGGCCGCCACGCCCGCATGGGTGAGCGCCGCGCCCCCCACGGACGCGATCAGCGCCTCAATATCTTCGGCGTCAAGCTTTCCGAACGGGCTATGCGCCCAACCAACGATGACCGCATCTGTTTCGGACATGGCTCTCCTCCTACCGGCCGCAAAGCCTATTCGGCGCGGTCTCACAGGTTTCGTCAAGGGCCCTGGTTCACGCTGCCGCGCGCCGAGCTCCCGTTCCGCGGCGGATGGCGCCACCGGTTGCCCGAGGAACCTATCCTAAAGCTCCGCCGCCTTTTGCCGAAGGATGAATTTCTGGATCTTGCCCGTGGCGGTCTTGGGCAAGGGTCCGAAGACCACGCTTTTCGGCGTTTTGAAGCCAGCGAGACGCTCCCGGCAAAAGGCAATGATCTCGTCTTCGTCGACCTCGGAGCCGGGCAGAAGTTCGATAAAGGCGCAGGGGCTTTCGCCCCATTTTTCGTGGGGGCGGGCCACTACCGCCGCTGCTTGGACCGCTTCATGGTGATGGAGGACGTTCTCGACCTCGACCGAGGAGATATTCTCGCCCCCTGAGATAATCACGTCCTTTAGCCGGTCGGTGATCCTGGCATGCCCGTTCGCATGGCGGATCGCGGCATCCCCCGACCAGAAGCGCCCGCCTTCGAAGGCGGCCTGGGTGGCCTCGGCGTTCTTGTAGTACCCCTTCATGACGACATTGCCACGAATCGCGATCTCGCCTTGGGTCGTGCCGTCGCGCGGGACGGGGTCACCGCTTGCGCGGTCGAGCACCGAGAACTCCTCGACCATCGGAAAGCCAACGCCCTGCATTGCCTGCATGTCGGCCTGCTCCTCAGGGGTAAGGTCGTCCCATTCATCGCGCCAGAGACATTGCGAAACATGGCCGTAGGTTTCGGTCAGCCCGTAGACTTGCATGACATCGAAGCCGAGCGCCTTGCTGCGGGCGAGAACAGCGGGTGGTGGCGGCGCGCCCGCAGTGAAGACCCGGACGGGCGGGTCAAACGCGGCCTTGGGTGCGGCGTCGCTTTGGGTCAGTGACGACAAGATGATGGGCGCGGCGCCAAAATGCGTCACCCCCTCGGCGGCGATGGCCGCGAAGATCTTTTCCGGCATCGGATCGCGGGTGAAGACCAGACGCGCGCCGACGATCGCCATGGCCCAGGGATGGTTCCAGCCGTTGCAGTGAAACATCGGCACAACCGAAAGATAGACGGGCCGCTGGGGTACCTGCCAGCCAGCAACCGTACCGAGCGACATGAGATAGGCGCCCCTGTGGTGGTACACGACGCCCTTCGGCCGCCCCGAGGTTCCCGATGTGTAGCTCAGGGTGATCGCCGCCCATTCGTCTTGGGGCATCGAGATCGGTTCCCGGCCCGCGTCTCCGGACGCTAGAGTTTCGTAGTCGGGCCCGCCAAAGCCGGGGCCCGCGCCCGAGGCGGCATCGATCAGATCGAGAACCGGGATGTCGCGGCCCATCAGCTCGAAAGCACTCCGCAAGAGCGGTGCGAAGGCCGTATCGCAGATCACATGCTTGCAGTCGGAGTGCTCCAGGATATAGGCGACCGTCTCTGCTTCAAGCCGGACGTTGATCGTGTTCAGGACGGCACCCGCCATCGGCACGGCGTAGTGCAACTCGAACATCGCGGGGATGTTGGGGACCAGGACTGACACCGTATCGCCGGTCCCAATGCCGAGATCCTGGAGCCCCCGCGCGACCGCGCGGCACCGCGCGCCCACCTCCGACCATGTTCGCCGCGTGCCGTCATAGACGGTGGCTTCGCGATCCCCAAAGACCTCCTCGGCGCGCGCAAGAAACGACAGAGGTGTCAACGGCACGAAATTGGCGCTGGTCCTGGGCAGCGCGTCGTAGTGTTCCTGCATGCGCGGGTCCTCCTCCCCTGGCCGCCCGTCTCACGCCCTGTCGTGCCAAAAGCCTTCCTGGACCGTGCCGGTTCTGATGCCTTCAGGTGTATTGATATCGATCCGCGTACCGGGATTCCAATGGGTCATCCGGACCATGCCTATGCAGACATTGACCCCGAAGTCTGGAGACCAGGCTGCGGAGCTGACCCGGCCGATGGTCTCGCCGCCGGCCACAATCGGCCAGTGCCGATCGCAGCGGGGCAGGGGATCGCCCTCAACCTCGATGGCGCGGATCTGCTTAACGGGGCCTTCCTTGGCGACCCGGAGAAGCGCGTCCCGGCCGATACAGCCGATCGCGGTTTGGGTGTTGCAGAACCGGCCCAGCCCGCTTTCGTGGGGCGTGTTGTCCCGTGTCATGTCATTGCCGAAGCTCAGGAGCCCGCCCTCAATCCGTTCGATCACATTGGGGCAGCCCGCGTAGACATCGTGCGCGGCACCTGCCTCAAAGAGCGCGTGCCAGATTGGCATGCCGGTTTGAAACCCATCGACATAGATCTCAAAGCCGCCCTGGCGCGAATAGCCCGAGCGCGCAATGGCGATCTCGCGGCCGAGAAACTCGAACCAGTCAAAACGGAAAAAGCGGATGTCGCGCACCCGGTCGCCAAAGACCGCAGCCACCACCTCTTCCGCCAGGGGGCCTTGGACCGCGAGGGGCGAAATATCGGGTTCCTCGACCAGGACATCAAGCCGAAGGCCGTAAGCGATCCCCTTGATCCAGAACAAAAGATCACTGTCGGCTATCGAGATCCACCAGCGGCCCTCGGAAAGCTTGAGCGCCACCGGATCGTTGAGCATGCCGCCCGTCTCGTCGACGATCGGCACGTAGTAGCACTGCCCGGGCAGCATGCCACGCAGATCGCGGGGCGTTAGCATCTGCATCAGGCGGCTGGCATCCGGCCCACGCAGCTCGACCTGGCGTTCGCAGGAGACATCCCAGACCTGCACCTTTTCCTTCAGATGGCGGTAGTCCTCTTCAAGGCTCCGGAACACAGTGGGCAGGAGCATGTGGTTATAGACGGTGTAGGCCTTGACACCGGCCGCTTCGACACCGTCGCTAAACGGGGTCCGGCGGAGCCGGTGGGAGGGCGAGAGCGCTGCTGACATCGTGGCGATCCCCTATGTGCCGGCGCTCAGGCCGGACCGCTCCAGTTGATCTGGCAAATCTCAGCCGAGCGGCCGGCGAAGTCCCAGACCCGGCCCATCGCGCGGACGCGGCCCTTGGTGGCGGTGGCGACGGTAATGTCCGCGCCCATCCAGTACTGGGTATTGGTCACCACGAGGTCCTTGTCGGGGTCGGAGCCCGGCACAGGGACCACTTCGCCCTGGATCATCTTGCCCACCGTCAGACGACGGGCCTTGCCTTCCGTCTCAAAGCTCACCGGTGCGCGCTGTGCGCCATTGAAGGTGCTCACCAGCATGCCCAGAAGTCCGGTCGTGCCCTTGGCGGCACCGGTCAAAATGTTGACGAGACCGTCATAGGCCGCCTCGCTCGCACGGTCGTCAATGAAAGCCGCCGCGGTCCAGTTTCCGCGCGCCATCAGTCCGGGGATCTCAATGAGCATCGCAACATTCAGGCCGCCAAGGTCTTCGTCGCCATAGCCCCCTTCATCGATCCTGATCCCAAGCCAGGTTTGGCAATACCCCTCTGTCGGGGCATGTTTGCCCAGCGACACCACACAGGGGCAAAAGACCGTGCAATTGCAGTTGAGGATCAATTCGCCCTTCACCGTCCAGGGCACCGTCCCGATCTCAGCTGTGTCTAACGCCACGTTCTACCCTCCCAATGCGCCCGTCCAGAGCGCTCCCATGACGAGCCCGGCTGCGATCAATGCGCCACCCAACGGGCGGGTGACATACTGACCGAGATCGGGCAGCTTCTCTGTTACCATGATGAGCGTTGCGAGCCCCATGAACGCCACGCTCATCGCGCCACCAACCAGTGCCAGCGCCATGAGCGCCCAGCAGCAGCCGATGCAAACCAGTCCCAACCTAATCCCGTTTCGAAACGCCCCCTCGCTCCAATGCGCCAAAAAAAAGCTCATGGGCGACCGGCATTTGGCAAGACAGGCTGATTTCGCGGACGAGAACTGGTAGGCCCCCGCTCCCACAAGCACGAGGGCCGAGATCCCGGTGGAGCGCAACTCGCCGAACGGGCTCAGGAGACCCACCTGCAAGAGCGCGATCTGAGCGCCCGAGGCCACGAGTGCAAAACCTCCCCATGCAAGGACAAATCCCGCGACCAGGCGCCAGAACTGCGTCGGCGCGCTTTGTCCCAAGTCCTCGTAGGTCGCGAAGGCGGGGAGGGCGGTGGGCGCCATCATCGCGATCGACATCACCAGCCACATGCCCGCGACACGCACAAACCCGGCCGCGTCGGGCGTTACCATGCACATGGCGATCAGGACGTCGCTTCCATAGACCCGGCCGGCCATCCGCAGATCAGCCGGGACCGCCGTTGCGAACAAAATGCCCCAGCTGAGGAGGACGAGGGCGAAGAAAGACAACCAGTGCTGTGTTGTCATCGCGCGGACCACCTGCGCAACCATCCCCACTCTCCCGAATTGGGTGCCGCGACCGCGACCGCCCAGGCAAGCCTATCGCCGCCAGTGTTCAACGCTGGCGAGCAGTGTTACCGCGTCGGAGCGCATACGCAATCCCCGAGATACACGCGACGGCGTGCCGGTGGTTTGAGCCTTCTTTGCGCGCCGGTGAGCTTGTATACCTGCGTGGGGGCGACGCGCTTTCGCTATACTTCCTTTCGGATTGGCGGGCGGGGTCACGGCCTCCTATTTGCGAATGGCGGCGCGCATGCCTGGACGTTTGATCTTGACCACGCCTGTTGCCGAAATCGCGGCGGCGTCCGGCGCGTCTGTGGGAGAGCTTGAGGAATCACCCCGGCGGAACATCAAGCCGGGTGAAGAGATCGTGGTGCTGGGCGCGGGACCCGTTCTAAGGCGTATGCGTTGGGGGCTTATTCCCTCGGGTCGGGTCAATGCCCGGGGGCGGCCCGTCTTGGAAACCATTGTGAATGCGCGCTCGGAGACCGTTTTTGACAAGTCGGCATTCGTGGGTGTGACGCGCTGCGTTGTGCCAGCCGATGGGTGGTATGAATGGACCGGCGCTAAGGGCCGAAAGTCAGCCTGGCGGATTGGGCCGTCGACGCGAGGGCTTTTGTGGTTCGCGGCAATTTGTGACCCCTGGATTGCGCCCGGGGGACGGGAAATCTGGCAAGTGGCAACGGTGACCTGCCCACCAAACGGCGATGTGCGAGACATCCATGACCGGATGGGCGTGCTTTTGGACATCAAGGACATCCCCGCCTGGCTTGACGGGGATGAGGAGACCGCGCGCGCGCTGATGCGCCCGTTGCCCGAGGGGGAGCTAACCGTCGAAGCAGCGGAGGGCGTGGACTGGTCGGCCCCTTAAGGGCGCAGATTGCCAAGGCGCGGGAACGGGCATACGCTGCAACGCGGCAAAATGGGTGGGTAGCATGGGACAGGTGATCACCATTGCGCAGCAAAAGGG
>JBCCKB010000052.1:0-13455 GCA_039027595.1 Pseudomonadota bacterium
GGCCGACCGGTGCGAGGGGCTCTGCCCCTCGCGCTCCCCGGGATATTTTTGAAGAGAAGAAGAAACGATCGCTTAACCCTGGCGGCGATAAGGTTGCGGCGCGGTACGGGCGGGGACGCTGATGACCGCAAGAGGAGAAGCGCCCCACCCTGACCTAGTGTCAGGGGCGGGGTGTGGACCTCGCCTCTTCTTCTCTTCGGAGATATCCCCGCCGGAGGCGTTCGTCTCTTTCCCGCCTTCAGTCGTCAATCTCCACGATCACCAGCTCCCGCTCCGAGGCGGACTGCGCGATCTTGACGGCGTCTTGATAGCGCGGATCGTGATAGGCGGCGTGGGCCGCCTCGAGCGAAGGAAAGCGCGCGACCACGTTGCGTCGACGCTCCGTGCCTTCGAGTTGGAGGTAGCGGCCACCGCGTGCGATAAACCTGCCGCCATGGTCCGGGATCACCTCAGAGGCGACCTTGACGTAACGGCTATAGGCGTCCTCGTCGGTGACCGTGACATGGGCGATCCAAAGGGCGCTCATGCCGCGTCTCCCAAGAGCCTTTCGGCCGCTTCGATCGCCGCGTCGGCGTTTGCGGCGTCCTTCGCGCCGCCCTGGGCAAGATCGGGTCGGCCGCCGCCGCCCTTGCCGCCGAGCGCATCCACAGCCGCGCGAACAATATCGACAGCGGACACGCGGGCCGTAAGATCGCCTGTGACGCCCGCGGCGACGGCGGCCTTGCCATCGGCATCGGCGATAAGGAGGACGGCACCCGAACCAAGTCGCGCCTTGTGTTCGTCGATAAGCGCGGGAAGGTCCTTTCCGGACACGCCCGAAAGGGCTTGGGCGACGAAGGCGATACCACCCACCTCTCGGGACGCGGTCGCTCCGCTCGCCTCGCCGCCCATGGCGACGCGTCGGCGAAGCTCCGCGAGTTCCGCCTGGAGGGATTTGCGTTCGTCAAGAAGCGCGCGGACGCGGTCGGGCACGTCCGCCGCCTGCGCCTTGAGCGCGAGCGCTGCCTCGGCAAGCCGGTGATCCTGCGCACGGAGGTAGCGGAACGCGGCATCGCCCGTCAAAGCTTCGATCCGGCGCACGCCCGCCGAGGATGCGCTGTCTCCTAGGGTGACGAATGTCCCGATATCGCCGGTCTGCGTAACATGGGTGCCGCCGCACAGCTCGATTGACCAGGTCTCGCCGTCCGTACCCTTTCCGGTCGACGCGCGGCCCATGGACACCACACGAACCTCTTCGCCGTATTTCTCGCCAAAAAGCGCCTGTGCGCCGATCTTGCGCGCATCATCGGGCGTCATGATTCGGGTCTCGACCGGGCTATTCTGGCGAATGAACGCGTTCACCGCGTCTTCCACGCGCGCCAGGTCGTCAAGACCGAGGGCCGCGCCATGGCTAAAGTCAAAACGCAGCCGATCAGGGGCGTTGAGGGATCCACGCTGGGCAACGTGGTCGCCGAGGGTTTGGCGAAGTGCCTCATGGAGGAGATGCGTGGCCGAATGGTTCGCTCGGATTGCGCTCCGGCGCGCATGGTCGACGCGAAGCTCAATGGCATCGCCAACGGCCAACGCACCTGTATCGAGCCGAACCTGATGGCCGATGACCCCACCGCCCCCAAAGCGTTTGGTGTCCATGACGGCCGCCGTGACCCCACGTTCGTCGAGCTTGGTCAACACGCCGGTATCGCCAACTTGCCCGCCGGCTTCCCCGTAGAACGGCGTCTGGTTCAGCACGATCCAGCCTTCGCCGGGGCCATCAAGCGACTGCACCTCGCCGCCATTCGCCACGATCGCGGTGATCTGCCCTTCGGCGACCTCGGTGTCGTAGCCCAGGAACTCGCTGGCACCTTGGGCCTCGGCAATATTGAACCAATGCCGCGCGTCGGCGGTCTCGCCCGAGCCGGCCCAGGCCGCGCGCGCCTGGGCCTTTTGTGCCGCCATGGCCGCGTCAAAGCCGGCCACATCGACCCCGCGGCCCATTTCGCGCAGCGCATCCTGGGTCAGATCGAGGGGAAATCCGTATGTATCATAGAGCCGGAACGCCGCTTCCCCCGGGAGCTCGGCGCCTTGCTCAAGGTCCGACACCGCGTCGTCGAGCAACGCGAGACCGCGCTCGAGCGTCTGCCGGAAACGGGTCTCCTCGTTCTTCAGAGTGTCCTCGATCAGAACCTGCGCTTGGCCGAGCTCCGCATAGGCCTGTCCCATCTGTCCCACCAGCGCGGGGACGAGACGGTGCATGACCGGATCCTTTGTGCCCAGAAGCGCCGCATGCCGCATTGCCCGCCGCATGATCCGTCGGAGAACGTATCCGCGACCTTCGTTCGACGGCATGACCCCATCCGATATGAGAAACGCGGTCGATCGCAGGTGGTCCGCGATCACTCGGTGGTGGACATTTCCAGGCCCATCCGGGTCGGTCGACGTGGCATGCGCGGAAGCCTCGATCAGGGCGCGCATCACATCGGTGTCGTAGTTGTCATGCTTGCCTTGAAGCAGCGCGCCGATCCGTTCCAGCCCCATCCCTGTGTCGATCGACTGCATGTCGAGGGCACGCATAGAGCCGTCCTCGAACTGCTCGTTCTGCATGAAGACGATGTTCCAGATCTCGATGAACCGATCGCCGTCCTCGTCTGGGCTGCCGGGCGGGCCGCCGGGAATGTGCTCGCCATGATCATAGAAGATCTCTGTGCACGGACCGCAGGGCCCGGTCGGGCCCATCTGCCAAAAGTTATCATGGGTGGCGATCCGAATAATTCGGTCCTCGGGCACGCCGGTCTTCTTCCAAATCTGGGCCGCCTCGTCATCGGTGTGGTAGACGGTGACGAGCATCCGGTCGCCATCGATGCCGAAGCCCTTTGTCAGAAGCTCCCAGGCATAGGGGATGGCATCGGTTTTGAAGTAGTCGCCGAAGGAGAAATTCCCCAGCATTTCGAAGAACGTGTGGTGCCGCGCAGTGTAGCCCACGTTGTCGAGGTCATTGTGCTTGCCGCCCGCGCGCACGCATTTCTGGCTCGTGGTCGCGCGCGTGTAGTCGCGCCGCTCGACCCCGGTGAACAAGTTCTTGAACTGGACCATGCCCGAGTTGACGAACATCAGTGTCGGGTCGTTGCGGGGCACGAGCGGCGAAGAGGCCACCACCGCGTGGTCGTTGTCGCGGAAGTAGTCAAGAAATGTCGAGCGGATCTCGTTCAAGCTGGGCATGGCGGACCTCGTTTCGCGGGTCTCGCAGATGTAGCCGCGCCGCAGCAAGCTGTCCACAGAAGAGGCCGGGCACGATGCGTGGCCCGGCCTATCGCTCTGGGCTAGGCCTCCACGATCTCGTCGTCGCCCTGACCTTTGGCGTCGTCGGGCATGTCGAAGTCCAGGCCATGGGCGGCGCGAATCTTGTCTTCGATTTCGAGCGCGATATCCGGGTTCTCCTTGAGAAATCCCTTTGCGTTCTCGCGCCCCTGCCCGATCCGCTCGTCGCCGTAGCTAAACCACGCGCCAGATTTCTCGACGACGCCCGCCTTGACACCGAGATCGAGCAGTTCGCCCGTCTTCGAGATCCCCTCGCCATACATGATGTCAAACTCGACCTGCTTGAAGGGCGGGGCGACCTTATTCTTGACAACCTTGACGCGCGTGGCGTTGCCCACCACCTCGTCACGGTCCTTGATCGCGCCGATCCGGCGGATATCGAGGCGCACCGAGGAATAGAACTTAAGCGCATTGCCGCCCGTCGTGGTCTCGGGGCTCCCAAACATGACGCCGATCTTCATGCGGATCTGGTTGATGAAGATCACCATGCATTTCGAGCGGCTAATGGAGGCGGTGAGCTTGCGCATGGCTTGTGACATGAGCCGCGCCTGGGCGCCGACCGTGGCATCGCCCATGTCGCCCTCAAGCTCGGACTTGGGCGTAAGGGCCGCAACCGAATCAACGACGACCATCGAGACCGCGCCCGAACGCACCAACGTGTCGGTGATTTCGAGCGCCTGCTCACCGGTGTCGGGTTGGGAAATCAAAAGCTCGTCGAGGTCCACCCCAAGCTTGCGCGCGTATTGGGGATCGAGGGCATGCTCGGCATCCACAAAGGCGCAGACGCCGCCCTTCTTTTGCTCCTCAGCGACGCAATGCAGCGTCAGCGTGGTTTTTCCGGAGCTTTCGGGGCCATAGATCTCCACAATCCTGCCCTTTGGCAGCCCGCCAATCCCCAGAGCAATATCCAAGCCAAGAGATCCCGTTGGCGTCGCCTCAATCTCGGCGATGGGGCTGTCACCGCCCAGCTTCATTATCGAGCCCTTGCCGAACTGCCGCTCAATCTGCGCCAAGGCAGAGTCGAGTGCCTTCTGTCGGTCGCCGCTCTTCTTGTCGCTCATTTCTAAGATACTTGCCGTGGACATGCCCTGCTTCCTTATTCCATACGCGCCCGAAGGCGGCAACGCTCGCTTTGTTCGCCTCTTGTTCCTTACCTTGATATGAGATCAAAAGGCGAACATTGCAATATGTTAAAGTGTGGTTGAAGCGTGCGGCGGCGCAGTTAACATAAGGTTTCGGCTAAGCCAAAATATCGATAAATCGTTTAAAATTTTATGTTTACCTAGGTTAACTCAAGCAATACTGAAAGCCCGCAACATGGGTCAGATGCACCACATCTCGCCTGGGCATCGGCAAGGTATCCGTGATCAACAGCCAGAAAACCGTGGAGGAACGCCCACCCGTTGAGCGCCAACGCCGAAATGTCGCGGATCCGTCCAAAGCGGAGCAATGGCGCCGAGCGCGGATGCGGGGGAAAAGGCGTTCCGCGCCAGCGCTCGTCAGTGGAGCTGCGCCTGCACCGTCTCGGTCAGCTGGGTTAGGGAAAACGGTTTTGGAAGGAAGACCGAGTCCGGGATCCGCGCCTGCCCTTCGGCGAAGCTCTCCTCGGCATAGCCGGAGACAAAGATCACCCGCGTGTCGGGGCGTTGCTTGAGCGCTTCGGCCACCCAGGTGGGCCCATCCATACCCGGCATGATCACGTCCGTCACGAACACGTCCACATCAAGCGAGTTGTCCGTTAGTTTTTGGAGCGCCTCCTCGGCGTTGGAGGCTTCGAGTACGGTAAACCCGCGCAGCCGCAAGGCCCGCGACGCAAAGGCCCGCACGGGGGCTTCATCCTCAACCAAAAGCACCACGGCGCCTTCCGGGAGGGCGCGGCGCTCAACAGCCACCGGCGTGGGGGCGGATCGAGGCTTGGTTGGGTTCTGGGCGGGGAAATAGACGGTAAACGAGGTTCCCGAGCCCACCTCGCTATCCGCGAAAATGAAGCCGCCCGATTGCTTGACGATCCCGTAAACCGTGGAGAGACCGAGGCCCGTCCCTTCACCCGAGCGCTTTGTCGTAAAGAACGGCTCGAAGATCTTGGGCAAGTTCTCGGGCAAGATGCCGGTGCCCTGGTCGCGAACACGTATCATCACGTACTCGCCCGCCGGCACCACCGCACGATCGCGCCTAAGCTCATCGCGAAGCGTGACGAGGCGTGCCTCGATATCAACGGTACCGCCATCGGGCATGGCATCGCGGGCGTTGACGACCAAGTTCATCAGCACTTGCTCCAGCTGTCGCCGGTCGGCGCGGATCATCTTGTCCTCGGTCTCGTGGGAGAGGTTGAGCGTAATCGTCTCTCCAACCAGGCGATTCAGCAGATGGGTCAGATCGCCCATCGTATCGCGCAAGTCCAACAGCTCGGGGCGCAGGTTCTGCTTACGTGAAAACGCCAGCAACTGGCCCACGACGCTCGCCGCCCGATTGGCGTTTTGGTTGATTTGCTCGAGATCGGCATAGTCCGGATCGCCCGGGTCGCGGCGCAGGAGCAAGAGATCGCAATGCCCTGAAATTGCCGTCAAAAGGTTGTTGAAGTCATGGGCGACGCCGCCAGCAAGTTGGCCGATAGCCTGCATTTTCTGGCTTTGGACGAACTGTGCCTCCAGGGTCTTGAGCTCAGTGGCGTCGTTGAGAACCGCCACAACCCCGGCCTCGTCGCCCTTTTCAAATCGGCTGAGCGTCACCTGGATATAGGTGTCCTGCGGCGCTCGGGTCGCGCGAACAAATTCGGGCCGCGCGGGCGTGCCCCGTTCGGCAACTTCTGCAATCCAGTCCTGCAATGGACGGCCAAGCCCCTCGATTAACTCGCCAAGGCTCGCCTGATCACTGTTCTCAATCCGGAGCAGATCGCTCGCCATGCGGTTCGCCGCCTGGATCACGCCACTGCGCGACATCACCACGATGGGCACAGGGAGTATGTCGACCATTCCCCGATCAATGCAGCCCCCATCGGACTGGCTTGGCAGGAAGTAGAGCTCGCGCCGGCCCGCGGCACCCGGCACCTCGACGATCGTGGCCCGGTCGCCTCCCCGTTCGGTTGTGATCTGATGTAGGTCACCGGGCCGCACCGGCAGGTCATCGATGATCCGGTCGAGCGTCTTGTGCCGCTGCCCCACAAGTTGGCGCATGGGCTCGTTCATAAACAGCACCGTGCCTGACTTTGACACCGTGAGCATCGGCAGTCCAATCCCCTCGGAACTCCCTGCCAAAGCACCGAATTCCGCCACTTCCTCAAGGCGCCAAAGATAGCCCCGGCCGCCGATCTTATGCACGGAGACCCGCAGATGCCCGCGCCGGAGTGCTGCGTCTTCGCGCGCGGCGCCTTGCACATCGGCACGCACTTGCAGCCGATGCAGAAGCGCCGAAGGAGAGGCGATTACCCCTCCCAGAACGGCGACAAGCGACGCGCCGCTCTTTTGGCCGAACCTTTGAATACAGGCTGAGTTTTGGTAATCCACGCAGCCATCGGCGTCGGTCGTGAAACTTGGCGACGCGTCATTTTCCACGAAGGTGGCCACCGCGCGAAACAGGGCCTCCTGACCACGCGCGCGTCGAAATTCCACAAATAAGACAAGCAACGCAACGCTTAAGAGACCAATACCCGAGAAGAAAACAACAGGCGCAAGCGTGGGGAACGGCAGAAAGACGGCCGCGAGCAGGCATCCGATCCCAACACCGACGAGATGTCCAAGCTTCTCTCCGAGCACACCCTCGGGACGGGCCACATGATGGGTGGATTGTGTCTGTTGCGACACCGCTTCCCCCGTGTTCGAATCCTTGTCCGACCATTTCGAGCCAAACCCCTTAACCGCAGATTAAGGAAGCCCAAGATTGATCTATAGGTTGTATCTATTGCACATTACTCTCGTATAAGATGTGCGACAAAAAAGCCGTCACCCCCCTCTGTGGGGAGGAACTGCCGTTCGAACCGGCACCGCCACGTCGCTCCCTGATCCGTTGCGAGAAAACGCAAGATCTGCGCCTGGTTCTCTGCGCCGAGCAACGAACATGTGGCATAGACAAGCCGTCCTCCCGGAGCCAGAAGCCGCGCGGCGCGCGCCAGGATCTTGGCTTGAAGCGCGCACAGTGCCTCAAGCCTGTCGGGCGTCAATGTCCATTTAGATGCCGGCTGTCGGCGCCACGCGCCGCACCCAGAACAGGGCACATCGACGAAAATCAGATCCCAGGAGGGCCTCGCAGCTACATCCTGCGCGCCGATACGATGGATCGCGGCGCCAGCGCGGGCAGCGCGGGCCGGTATGTCCGCCATGCGTGCCGGATCAGCGTCATGCGCAAAGACCGGCCCTCTGGTAAGGGCCGCAAGGGCCAACGCCTTGCCGCCCCCGCCCGCGCAATAATCAAGCACGGATGACCCCGTTGCGATCGGTGCCAATGTCTCAACAACCGCCTGGGACGCTGGATCTTGCAGTTCGACAAGCCCGTCGCGGTAGGCCCGTGACCCGTTGATCCGCCGTGCGTTGCGCTGAACAACACGCGCGGTCTCCGCCAAGGGATGACGCGTGCTCTCGATTCCGTCCTCTTCCAAGGCGGCAGCGGCTTCGGCATGCCCAGCTTTGAGGACGTTCACCCGAAGACCGACCGGAGCGCGTTGTCGAAGAAGCTGGGCCACCGGCGCCAACGCGTCCCCGAGACCCGTTGCCAAATCGGGCCAAAGCCAGTCAGGGATGTCGAGCGCGATGGCGTCTGGAAGGATATCGGGCGGTGCCCATCGCTCGGCGTCGCTCAGGGGTGGCGGCGCGTGCCCCTGGCCTGTGAACAGCTCCTCGGGCGCGCGCCCCGCACCGCGCAGGTGCCCAAGCACCAAAGCGCGGCCCGTCTCGCCACCGCCGAGTGCCGCTGAACTCCGGCGACGCCTCAAGACGTCAAAAACGATATCCCTTATGGACGCGCGATCGCCCGATCCCGCAAAGCGGCTCGCGCGGGCCCAAGATGTCAGCGCCTTTTCCGCGGCCACGCCCGAATTGATTGTATCCAGGATCTCAATCGCCGCGGCGGCCCGCGCGCCCGGTGTCACAGCCCGGGCGCGCCGTTGGTCATTGACCCGAGAGCCGCGCCGCACCCGTCCGGGTTCGGGTCACCGTCGAGGTCTTGAACACCGGCGTCGCAGCAGGTGCCGCTGTCTGGGCGCGCGCCGGGCGTGCAGTCTGGGCAGCGGGGCGGCTCGGGGTGGGGGTGGCCGCAGCCGTCTGCGATCCACCGCCCGCGCCCGACAGCCAGACCTCAATGATGCCAGGCTCTGGCGCTGGCGTGAACCCGGTGAAGTCGCGAAGGCGTGCCGAAAGCTCGGTTGCGACGGCTGCCGCCGCCTCGCGGTCCTCGGCGTGGAAGTAGCGCACATTCGAACTCGAAATCGAGAAATCGACAAGCGGGCGCGTTTCCGTGGTGAAGCCTGTTGCTGCCGCAACCGATGCCGCTGCTCCGCTCAACCCGTCTTCGGTCACGCTTGCGGGCGCGTTCAGCACGACCTGTACCGCGGGCGCGGGTGCCCGCTCAACAGGCTCCGGCCTTGCCTGGGGGGGCACAAGCGCGAGCGAAAGATCGGGGGTTGCGCCCGACCCCTGAGGCGTCGTGGGCATAGCCAACCCAAGGGCGCGCGCGGTCCCGGTCTCACCAGGTCCGGCACGAAGCGCCGTGAACTGCGCGGATTGATCGTTCGGAAGACCGAGGGACGCCGACGCAAACCCGGACGGAATGGCCATGACATCCTCGACCCCCGGTGGTCCGACCTCGGGCGCGGACAGCGCCGCGCTGGACTGAGCCCGGCGGGCATCACTTGTGGCGTCGGCACCGGTAAGACCAGGCGCGTTTGTCGGGGCCAACGCAAGGGACATCTCGGATGCTGTTGGTGCCTCAGTCAAAACCCCAACGGGCGCCGTAACCTCCAGGCCGGCTCCGGCTGGATCGGCGCCCCCTTCTGCGACCGGAGAGTCCGCAGGCACCGCAAGCGCAAGGTCATAGGGGGCCGGCGACGCCGTGACGTCCTCTCCGATGCCAGACACGAGCGCCTCCGCTGTCGTGGCACCAAGGGTGTCGGAGCGGGACGAAACGCCCGGTGCGGACCCGAAGCCTGGAAGCGTCGCTTCAAGTGCAGCCGCACCCGGAACGGACGTGGCGGGCACGCCATCGAGGGAGGACACAACACGGGGTGCCGGAGCTGGTTCCGCGAAGCCCACGACGCCTTCCGACCTGGGGGCAACCCCCGCGACGTCCTCGACCGTGGCAACACTTCCCTCGGTCGATTGCGGCGCTGCTTCGGCCTCGGGCGCTGGACCCGGCGCAATCTCCTCACCGCCGGGCAAAGCGCCAGCTTCGGCCCCCGACGGCGCAGGAAGCTCTTCGGACGGCGTGAGGGGTACGGCCGCGACCTCGGTCCGCTCTCCGGTTTCAATCGCGAGCGAGGCTGGCGCACCCGGTTCATCCTGGAACTGCGCCAGAAGGCTTGGTATGAGCGCGCCTTCATCTGCTGAGTAGCGCACGACGCCATAGGTGAGTGCCGTTGCCGACAGCAGGAACATGCCCGCCGCAACAAAGCCCCATCCACGCCGCCCACGCGCAGGGATCGCCGCGGTCTGCGCAGGAGACTGCGCCCAAGCAACATTGCCCGCGTTGGCGGCCGCCAACGCGCGATCAATGGTCGATAGGGGCGCTGGCTCTTCGGATTCAACCGGCACGGGTTTCGGGGCGAGGCGCGCCGCGCTCCGAAGGTTCACGCGGTTCTCGTCCACAAGCTTCGGCGCCGCAACAGCGACCTTCATGTCCCAGGGTTTCGGCCTGTCGCTTTGCGGTTTGGGAACGATCCTGCCGTCGAGCACCGCCATTCGGCGCTCGCGCGCCTCTTCAAGGCGCGTGGACCAACCAGGTCCAAATCTTTCAACAGTCTTTTTACCCTGACGTCGCGAGCCAATTTTACTTGCGCCACCGTCCATAGACCCGGCCTTTCTCACTCATGTTCCACCCAAGTGAGGCATTTAGAAACAATGCCCCGCCCAACACCATTACAGGCCCCGGTTCGCGCACAACTGGCACTCTCCCGAGCACAATTTATACCAACCTTAGTCCCCCGTGCCTAGCCGAACCTATAATTCGGACTCTCGCGCGTGATCTGAACATCGTGGACATGGCTCTCACGTAGCCCCGCCCCCGTGATCCGCACGAAACGGCAATTCCGCCGCATCTCATCGACCGTGGCGCATCCGGTATATCCCATGGCAGCCCGGAGCCCTCCAACCAGCTGATGCACGACAGCTCCAGCCGATCCCTTATACGGGACCTGACCTTCAATTCCTTCCGGGACGAGTTTATCCGATGCCGCATCGGATTGGAAATACCGATCGGCGGATCCCCGCGCCATCGCGCCGATCGACCCCATGCCACGATAGGCCTTAAAGCTTCTGCCCTGGTAGAGGATCACTTCGCCGGGGCTCTCATCCGTTCCCGCGATCATGGAGCCGACCATCGCACAAGACGCGCCAGCGGCGATGGCCTTGGCGAAATCGCCCGAGAACTTTATGCCGCCATCCGCGATCACCGGGATCTCTCCCGCGCCCTCGGCGGCATCCATGATCGCCGTCAATTGCGGCACGCCGACCCCAGCGACCATCCGCGTGGTGCAGATCGACCCCGGGCCGATTCCCACTTTCACCGCGTCGGCTCCGGCATCAATAAGCGCACGGGCTCCCTCGGCGGTGGCGATATTTCCGGCAATGATCTGAACTTCGTTCGAGAGCGTCTTGGCACGCTCGACGGCCTTGGCCACGCCTTCCGAGTGGCCATGCGCTGTATCAATCACGACGATATCGACACCGGAATCCACCAGAGCTTCCGAGCGGGCGTACCCAACATCTCCGACGGTCGAGGCCGCCGCCACGCGCAAGCGACCCAGATGATCCTTGCAGGCCATGGGATTCAGGACGGCCTGTTCGGTGTCCTTCAGCGTCAGAAGCCCGGTGAGCTTACCGTCACCATCGGTGACCAGAAGCTTCTCTATGCGCCGCGCCTTCATCAGCGACTTGGCTTCGTCGAGATCGGCCGGTTCGGTGAGGATCGCCAGGTTCTCGGAACTCATAATCACGCGCACGGGCGTCTCGTCGGAATTGGCGAAGCGCATATCGCGGTTCGTGACGATTCCCACCACGCGACCCGCGCCATCGACCACCGGAAACCCTGTGAAGTTGTATCTCTGTATCAGGGCCTTGGCATCGGCGAGCGTTTGGTCCGGCGTGAGGGTCACCGGATTATAGACAATCCCCGATTCAAAACGCTTGACGCGGCGCACTTCTCGCGCCTGCTCCTCGATCGAGAGGTTGCGATGGATCACGCCGATCCCACCCGCCTGAGCCATGGCGATTGCCATCCGCGCCTCGGTCACCGTGTCCATGGCCGACGACAAAAGCGGGATATTCATCGAGATGTCGCGGGTCACCTTGGTGCCCACCTGCGCGGTGGCCGGTAGCACGCGGGAGGCGCCTGGCACCAGAAGGACGTCATCGAAAGTAAGCGCCTCGCGAATCTGCATCGGTGCCTCCGCCCGGTTGATCGTTTGGCACGTCCCTATCTCATGGCGACCCGGGAATGAAAAGCCCTGCCCGACGCCACCGGAGCCACGCCCGCTCCGCTCGCCCATCGGGCGTGTCGCGGCGCACGGCAGATACCCCCGGCGAGCACCTTCTAGTGAAAAGTCGTCATCACAACGTTACGACGCGGGGAAAATCTTCCCGGGCGAACATCAGGTTTGGCTGCCCACCGTCCCGATCCGCGCACCCTTCATGCTGTGCGGGCCCCTCCGTCTTCTCCTTTTCAGAAATATCCTCGGGGAGAGCGCGAGAGGGGCGGAATGCCCCTCTCGCCCAAATCGGCGCGGAGATCCGCGTCGATCGCTTTTCACTTGCAATCGCGTAGCGCGCCACCACCCTTGGCGCCCATGAGCACGCACGGATATGACACCGGTCGCCTTGATCTGCCATTCGTCGGCATCGCCACCTTCGGCAAAAGACCCTACGCCCCGGACTGGGCAACGCTGTCCGCCGACGCTGCGATCCTCGGCGCGCCGTTCGATGCCGGGACGCAATGGCGTTCTGGCGCGCGGTTTGGTCCCCGGGCAATCCGCGAGGCCTCGACGCTCTTCTCCTTTGGTCATGCCGGGGCTTATGATCACGAGGATGACCGCACCTATCTCGGACCCGACATTCGGATCACCGATCTGGGGGACGCGGATATTGTGCACACCGACACAGTCCGGAGCCACGCCAACATCCGTGCGGGCATAGAGGCTATCCTCGCGGCGGGCGCGCTGCCGGTCGTCCTGGGGGGGGACCACTCCGTCAATATCCCTGCGATCGAGGCCTTTGAGGGCACGGGGGACCTTCACGTCCTCCAGATCGACGCGCATCTCGATTTCGTCGATGAACGCCACGGCGTCCGGTTCGGCCATGGCAACCCGATGCGCCGGGCGGCGGAGCGCGGCTATGTCACGGGCCTGACCCAGGTCGGGATCCGCAATGTCTCCTCGACCGCGCGCGAAGGCTACGAGGACGCCCGCGCCATGGGCTCCGACATTCTCTCGGTGCGCCAAGCGCGCGAGGTCGGGGCACGGGCGATCGCGGCCCGGATCCCGAATGGCGCGCGCGTCTATATCACGATCGATATTGACGCGTTCTGCCCGTCAATCGCGCCCGGCACCGGCACGCCCAGCCACGGCGGGTTTCTCTACTACGAGGTCCTTGAGCTCCTCCAGGCCACGGCAAGATCCCATGACATCGTAGGCATTGATCTGGTCGAAGTGGCGCCGGACTACGACCCAACCGGCTCCACCGCGATCTTGGCGGCGCAGATCCTGCTGAACCTCTTGGGATTTGTGTTCGACGCCCGAAGAGCAGGAGGAGACTGAGACCCCACGCCTCGCTTTACGCGTAAAGAAGCGACCGGCCGCCTTCGAAAAGATGCACCTTTGCAGGATCCGCGGTCAGGCGAACGGCATTGCCGCGGGCATTGGAGTGGATCCCGGCAAGCTTTGCCAGGACCTGCGGTGCGCTTCCCTTGGTCTTGAAGTAGAGGATCGTAAGCTCGCCCAGCGCCTCCACATAGTCCACTTTCCCC
>JBCCKB010000053.1:0-13235 GCA_039027595.1 Pseudomonadota bacterium
GATGCGTTCGTCGCGTCCCAGGGGCGCATCTCGATATTTGATCTACTTGGTGTGCCGAACTACATCCCCCGTCCTTTTGAGCTCACCGATCGTTCGCGTCTAAAGATGGACCGGATGGCGGACGGCGTGATCGCCGCGCGCCTTGCACGCGGTCCGTCGGACCCTCCGGATCTCCTTGATCTCATGCTGGACGGCAATCCAAGAAGCGGCGAATCCCTGGATAAGTTGATGGTGCGAAACAACTTGCTGGGGTTTCTCTTCGCCGGGCACGAAACAACGGCGCTCGCGCTGACCTGGGCACTCTATCTCCTCGCATTTGACCCCGTGGTGCACGCACGTGCGCGCGACGAGGTGCGCAACGCCCTGGGCGAGCGCGCGGTTGCCGAGCACGGCGATCTTGAAAAACTGCCCTTGGTGGGTCGTGTCATTGACGAAGCGCTGAGGCTCTACGCCCCGGCCGGGTTTCTCACGCGCGTGGCGCTCGAAGATGATGAACTCTCCGGGACACCCGTGCGCGCGGGGATGACCGTGATCCTGCCGATCCACGCGCTTCACCGCCACCGATTGCTTTGGGACGATCCCGATGCGTTCGATCCAGACCGCTTTTGCGGCGATGAGCCCGCAAAGCGTCACCGCTATGCGTATCTTCCTTTCGGTGGGGGACCGCGGATCTGCATTGGCGCCGCACTTGCCCTCCAAGAGGCAAAGATCTTGCTCGCCTCGTTTCTCTCCCGCTACACCGTCTCCTTGCCCAAGGGCTACGGACCCGAGCCGCAAATGTGGTTCACCTTGCGTCCGGCCGGTGGGATGTGGCTCTCGCTGTCCACGGGCTCGTCCGAGAAGTGATTGACCCAACCGCCCACGTCCCTTTCGGGATCACGGGCGACGCACGCTGTATTGGCCCTCCCCGCGATCGAGCGGTCTGCCGCCTCGGCACCTGCGCTCGGTCGAGCAGCCCACGCGGTGGCGTCGCCGCTTCGCCAGAAAGCGGGCAGGTCGGTCAATATGCATTTTGCGACAAGGGCTTAACCGGGGTCGGCGTTCAGCCGGGCCGCCGCTTTGCCGTCACCTCAATCTCGATTTTCATCGACGGGTTTTGCAATCTCGCCGAGAACATCGTGGACGCCGGGAGGATTTCACCGAAGACCTCGCGCGTGACCGGCCAACAGGCTTCCCAATCGGCCGGATCAGGCAGGATATAGGTGACGCGGACGGTGTCGCGAAGCGATGCCCCTGCCTCGTCCAAGGCGCGTTCGATCGTTCTCAGCGCGTTCCGGCACTGGTCCTCGATCCGGTCCGGCATGGTCATGTCCGCGTAGTCGTAGCCCGTCGTGCCCGCAACGAGGACCCAGCCGTCCTCGGTTACGATGGCCCGTGAATACCCGATGTCCCGCTCGAACGGGGAGCCGGTGGAGATCCGCTGCCGCATGGCCGCTCTCTAGCGCCGCAACGCGGAGCGCGCAATCCGCCTTGCCCTGGCCTTAGCTGCAGGATCCGGCGACCACGCCGGCCATCGCTTCGGGATACTTGATTGCGTCCATCATCCAGGCCACGTTCTCGGCGTCATAGGCGTTGATATATTCCCACACCACGGTCCCATCGGGCGTCACTTCCATGGCGCGGCCCGCATCCGACTCCGCGACAAGGACGTTGCCGTTCTCGAGCACCTGGTGCTTGCCGCGGAACCGCGAGAAGAACATGCTGTTTGGTCCGGTCTCGTAGTCGACAGTGATCTCGCGGGTCTCGGGGTCGATCCGCAAAATCCGGCTGCCGCCATGGAACCCGAGGTCACGCCCATCCGTGAGCGTGCCAGACCTGCCTGCCGCCGCATTGTCATAGACGGTGATCGTGCCGTCGGGCTGGAAATCGGGGTCGTGCTGGCCGGTCATCGGACCTGTCATCCACCACTTCAACGCGCGTGTCTCGCCATCGAGGATCCAGATCTGGTTGTGGTTCCGAATGCTCAGCATGATGTCACCGGCACTCAAGCCAGGGAGAGCATCCGGCATCGCGGCATCCAGGGTCTCGACATCATTCAGGTGGGGAACGTCATCGAGGATGGCCTCATAGCGCGGAAGGATGCCCTCAAGGTTCTGCTCGCGGATTAGGGCAAGGAGGTCGATATTCTCGAGCTCTTCCCCGGTCTCTCCGTCAAATACGCCAACGCTGTCGACAAAGATCTCACGCTCCTGAACGCCCTGCGCACGTCGATTTGGCACATAGATCGGAGCCCAGATCAGGCCTGTGTCATCCACATCCAGCGAATGATGCGGGCTGCCGCCATTCCGCCAGCGGATGTCGCCGCACGGAGAGACACGGACAATGTCGTGACCATCGAGATTGGCCACCAGGTCTCCGCTTGGGTGCAGATAGGCGCCATGGATCAGCGCGTGATAGCGGTGGGTCTTGCCAGGGCACTCGAACTGGAAAAGTCCACGGGGTACTCGTGCACCATCGTTCCGTCTGCGCCGTAGAGCCTGGCGGTGAGCTTTTCGTCGAAGATGCTGACCAAGAGCGTGACGCCGGGCTGGGTGAGCGCGGGGTCACCGCTATAGCCGGTGCGATCAAATTCGAGAGGCTTGAGGTGCTGGATCGGCGAGACGCCAAGATAGGCACGTCCCTCGCGGTAGAGCTGGCGGAGGGTATCCTCGAGGACCACGAGCTGACGCGTTGGCGGCAGGCCGAGATGGATCGCCGTAGCCCCGGCCATGAAGAGAATGAAGGCGCCGGCCACGACGCTTGCCACGAAATCCAGCCGGAGCCGACGGCTCAGGGCGATCAACGCATTCGTTGTCGGACCTCACCACATAATCCCAGACCTCCAGGGCGTTCGCGCCGGGGTCCATACACACGCAAGAGCACAGCCAGCGCCCGACCGCGATCAAGAAAGGTGAGGGGAGATCCGACGATCTGCGGCATTCCTGCGACGGCCTTGGCGACGGTCGCCGCGCTGCGCCGCGATTGTTGCTTGGGAGAGATCTGGCTCGCCCCCTTGCGGGCCGGTCGAGCGGCTCGCTAGTCTGGCCGATATGGTACAGCTAGGGGGGAAGACATGAAGGTCTCAAGAGCGCATGAGCGCCCAGCCAGCGCGGTGCCCGCTCAGTGGTTCACGGGCGAGGTCTCGCTTGTTCCGGTGATCGAGGCACCCGAGCCTGCGCGCCTGCGCGCCTCGGTCGTCACGTTTCAGCCCGGCGCACGCACCAATTGGCATACCCATCCACTGGGGCAAACCCTCTACGTGATCTCGGGCCACGGACGGGCGCAAAGGGCGGGGGAACCGGTGGTCGAATTCGGCCCTGGCGATGTTCTGTGGTTCGCGCCGGGCGAGCGCCACTGGCACGGTGCCGCGCCAGATGAGGCGATGACCCATGTGGCGATGCAGGAGGCAGAGGGCGGCAGCCACATCGAGTGGGCTGATCCGGTCTCGGACGCCGATTATTTGGGCGAAACCGGCTAGCGTCGTGGTGGTCAGGCGCATGTCGTCCGGCGCACGAAGCTGTGATTGCACGGCGCATTGACCGGCCGGTCAGGCCCTGAGACGTCTCGGGCGCCACCCATGGAGATCTGCGCGTGATCCGATGTCTTCTTGCCGCCCTGCTTTGTCTTGTTGCCGCACCCTCCATTGCCCAGGACTGCGGGCCGGACGCCCCGTGCGAGATTGATGGGGGGAGCTACCATTTGCGTCTGCCGGACGGCGAAGGCCCGCACCGCGTCCTGATCTGGTATCACGGCCATCGAGGCAATGGCGCCTCGATCCACCGCTCGGGCGGACTTGAGCGGGATTTTCTGGCTCGTGGCTACGCGCTCCTGGCGCCAAATGGCTATCAGCGAAGTGACGGAAGCCGGGTCTATCCCGCCCGCGACGGCGCGCCCCGCGACGACGTTGCTTTCACCTTGGCCGTCTTGAAGGACGCGGGCACCCGGGCTCCTCTCGACATGGACCGGATTTATGCAGGGGGCTTTTCCGCCGGTGGGTCCATGGCCTGGCTTCTGGCCTGTGAAGCGGGCGAGCGGCTCGCGGGGATGGTGAGCGTCGCGGGCGCCCTGCGCCGCCCGAACGCCACGGACTGCACGGGGCTTGTCGGTCTGCCTGTGTTGCAGGTCCACGGCTATAGCGATGCGCAGGTACCACTCGAGGGCCGGGGGATCCAAGACTGGCACCAGGGCAGCGTTTGGAACGCGCTGGAGCGCGCGCGAGCCGCCAATGGCTGCCGCTCCAATCCCGATGAGATTGACCTTGGCGAGAGCTTCCGGAGCCGTCTTTGGTCGACCTCCTGTGCCCGCGCGCCCGTGCGCATTGACCTCCATGATGGCGGGCACGGACTGCCGCGGGGTTGGACGGCCCGCGCCGCAGAGTTCTTTGAGACCGCGCGCGGTGCGAATTGAGCCCGGATGTGGTTTCGTCGCCCGAGCGCTAACCGCCAAGCAATTATTTCATATGCCTTTTTTGTGCTGCGAGGACCTCAAGGTCCTGGGCGTGGGCAAGGCTCGCCAGCTCCTCTCGAACCGCCCTTTCCTGGCAGTCTTGGCAAAGAGCGTCGGGAACCGAGGCATGGCGGGTGAGGGATAGGGCGCGGCGAAGCATGGATCGCATGGTCAGTCTCCTAGAATGGTGTCGTCAGATAGTAGCGACGTGCAGGCGGGGCCTCCGGCTCAAGCCCTATGTCGCGCGCGAGATGTGGATTGGACGCGTAGTCCAAAAGAACGTCCTTGCGACGGCGGGGTATAAGCCCCCGAAAGATCGCCGGTAACCTGGGCAAAGGCCGAATTCGCGGCACGCTTAGGCGGAGCCCGCTCTGTGTTCTGGTCTGCATGTGAGCCTCCTTGCAGAATCGCTCATTGCACGCGACGCTACGACCTCAACCTCACTTGAGGTAAAGCGGATTATGCCAAGGACTTCCGATTTGAGCGTGGGCGAGATGGCCGAACGCGCCGGTGTGCCGGTGTCGACCCTCCATTTCTACGAGGCCGAGGGGTTGATCGAGAGCTGGCGCACATCCGCGAACCACCGCCGCTACGACCGGCGTGAACTCCGGCGTGTCTCGCTTATCCGCGTCGCGCAGTCCTTGGGTATTTCCCTTGCGGAGATTCGCGAGGTGCTGGACCGTGTCCCAAGGGGAAAGACCGTGGATCCAGAGCTCTGGCGCACGGCCGCCGAACCTTGGAAGGACGCGCTGGACGAACGCATCGCGCTGATGACGCGGCTTCGAGATCAGCTGGGCTACTGCATCGGTTGCGGCTGCCTGTCGCTCAAGACCTGCCCGCTTTACAACAAGGACGACCGGCTGGGACGGAATGGCCCCGGCGCGCGGCGCTGGCTGGGCGGTCCGGACGAACGCGGCACCGGTTGATGTCGCCGCTTCAGAGTCACCGCGCCCAAGTTACAGACGCGCTGGGTCAAAACAGCCAGGTCGGTGAAGATGAATCACCAAATGAAAGTAAAGGCTTATAGACTATTCTTCGCGCGTTTTCCCAGGCGCTCGCCCGCGACGGAAGCGACGCCGCTTGCAGATCATGGCCTTGCGGCGCTATAGGAGCCGCGAACGGGTGATTAGCTCAGTTGGTAGAGCGCTTCGTTTACACCGAAGATGTCGGGAGTTCGAGTCTCTCATCACCCACCACGTTCTCCCGTCGTTGAGCCACCTGCGGCCGCCTCGACCGGGACGATGTCCAGGCCCTTGATCGCCGAAGCCGCGATGCCGTCCGGGCATCCGCGCTTGGGCCGTGCCGGGTCGGCGCTCCTTTCGAGCGTGCGCGGGCGGCCACGCGGCTCTTGGGCAAGAACTCGTGGGCAAGAAGAGGCCTACATAACACATTGTTTCCAAACCGAGATGATTTAACCTCCGCGCCGTGCATTCGCCTGGGAAGTGTGAGAACAACAGGCCGCTAAAGGAGTTCTGGGTCTTGCTGCTGCCAAAGCGGACAATTCACGGTCCGCAGCGCGCTTGGGGGAGCGGGAAATGACGTTGAGTGCTCAACTACTTGCGGACGCATTGTCGGTTGGCGGACCGGCCATGTGGGCGATCTTCGCTTTGTCGGTGGTCACCTTGGCGCTCATTCTCTGGAAACTCTGGCGGTTTCTCTGGCTCGGCGTTTGGGGCGGCACCAGCACCGCGCCCGCGCTCATGGCCTGGGCTGCCGGGGACCTGGACGGTGCCGAAGCTCTCTTGCGAGGGTCGCGCGGCCTTCGGGCGCGGGTGGCGCGGGTCGCCATGGCGATCCGGCGGGACCGGACCCTCACCGAAGGTCAAGCGCGCGAGGAGATCACACGCCTCGCGCTCGCAGAGCTGCGCGAGGCCCGTGGCGGGTTGAGGACGCTTGAGCTCGTGGCCACGATCGCGCCGCTTCTCGGGCTCTTTGGCACGGTCTTGGGTATGATCGACGCCTTTCAGGCACTTCAGGAGGCGGGCGTTCGCGCCGATCCGGGAACCCTCGCCGGTGGTATCTGGCAGGCGCTTTTGACAACGGCGGCCGGTATGAGCGTCGCCATTCCCGCCGCGGTGGCGGCAACCTGGTTCGAGGCCGTCGCCGATGGGGCCCAGGCGGATATGGAAGACACCGCCACCCGGATCTTCACGCGCGGACCCACCCAAGGTGGCGCCTAGTGTTTCGGTTCGCCACACCGCGAACCCGGGCCCGGCCCAGCCTCACGCCAATGATAGACGTCGTATTCCTGCTTTTGGTCTTCTTCATGCTGGTCGCCCGGTTCGGACCTGACCGGGCGTTGCCGCTCGAAATCGCAGGCGAAGGGGCGTATGCGGGCCCCCCGCGTCTCGTCGAGGTCTTCCCCGCCGGGCTCACGCTCAATGGCGTAGCTCTGAGCCAACGGGACGTGCTGCTCGAGCTTGTGCGGATCTCAGCGAGCGGAACTGACACCGTCGTCCTCAGACCGGCCGGTGGCGCCTCGCTTCAACGGCTTGTCGAGGTGATGGCGCTCATGGACACGGCGGGGTTCCGGAACATCGCCATCGCGGAGGCGCGCCCGTGAGGTTCGAGAGGCGACAGATGCGCAAGCGCCCGCGCGAGGCAATCTTGCCGATGATCAGCATCGTATTTCTGTTGCTGATGTTCTTCTTGATGTCCGCCTCATTTGTGACGCCACCGCCATTTGACGTGCGCCTACCCGAGGGCGTTGCGGCCGAGGACGCGGGCTCTGGCGCGGCCCTTTACGTGGCCCGGGACGGCACGTTGGTGCTTGGGGACGCGACGGGAGAGGCGGTGTTTGACGCGATCATGGCACGCGGACCCGCCACGCCTCTGGAGCTTCGCGCCGATGCGAACCTTCCTGCAGCGGAGATTGCGTCGTTGTTGTCGCGGCTCACCGAGCTGGGCGTTGGTGAAACGCGCCTCGTTCTGGAGCGGCCATGAGGTCCGCTTTCGAGATTGTCGGGTTTTTCGCCCTCGCGATCAGCGCACATGTGGCTGGCGCCGCGGCCTTGGTTCACAGTGGCATGCTGCCCTTGCGTGCATCCACGCCGCCGGAACCGTCGGTGACCCTGGCGGCGGTGCCGCCGGCGGTGCTGCGCCAGCTTGAGGCATGGGACGCCCAGCCCGTAGTGGGCTCCGCACCCCGCGCCACGAAGGCGCCGGGCGCATCATTGGCACCAGATCTCCCAACGCGGATGCCGGGGGCGACTGCGTTGCCAGAGCCGATGCCCAAGTTGGGTGCGCACACCGCCGATCAGCCAGCCGCACCGGCCGAGGCGCTGCCCCCAAGGCCGCGGATCGCCCCCGTCCCCCTCCTTGCGGCGGCGCCAAACGCCGCGCAAGCGCCCGATATCGGCTCCACCCGTCTTTCCAGGTTCTCCGCGCCGCGCGGGGCCCTGGCGCCCGCCATTCCGTCTCTGAACGATGCGCGGCCTTTGCGTCTGGAGCCCGAACCGCCCGAGATCACCCTGGCTGCACGGGCGGCGCTCACCGCGACGTGGCGGGATGAGGTTCTGCGCTTGGTTGATCTCGAGGCTCCGTTCGTGGCGATGGTTGCCGCAAGGGGCGGTGCCCGGCTGCGCTTGACCGTCTCGTCCGAGGGCAAACTCCTCGATCTGGGTCTTGTGAAGTCGTCCGGCGATGATCTTCTCGATCGCGTTGCGTTCGCATCGGTTCACGGGCTCGCGCGGTTTCCGGCCGCGCCCGAGGGACTTGCCCTCGATAAGCTCATTGTCGATCTGCCCTCGGAGAGGTCTGCGACCCTCCCCTGAACACGGGGCGCTGGTGACGCCAAAATGGGGGCATCCCTGGCGTAGGATCGGGCTGAGCTAACGGAATTTTCATCCCAATCCCGTTAATTCATGGCCGTAGAAGCCCCGCCATTGGGCAATCAGAGGCCGGCACCCGTGACATATCTGACGTTCAATCATGACCCTCTTGCTCGATCGGGTTCCCCCAAGGTTCAGGGCGCCGAATAATGGGAGCTCCAGGACTTGGCGTCCCGCGGCGGGTGCTCATCGTCGACGATTCGCGCACCATTCGCGCCTTGCTGAGGGCGACGCTCGACGCGGACGAGCGCCTGGATGTGGTGGGCGAGGCAGGAGACCCCTACGAGGCACGCCAACTCATCAAAGACCTCAACCCCGATGTCCTGACGCTTGACGTCGAAATGCCAAAGATGAGTGGGCTTGAGTTTTTGGAGCATCTGATGCGGTTGCGTCCGATGCCCGTGGTGATGGTCTCAAGCCGGACCCAGGAACGCAGCGAAGACGCGATCCGGGCGCTCTCCATCGGCGCGGTGGAATGTGTGGATGTCCGCAGGGTTCAAGGCGACGCCGAGCAGCGCGCCCGACTCTCGAATGCGCTCTACAACGCGTCGCTGGCCAAGGTGCGTGGTCGGGCCGACGGTGCGCGGGTATCTGCTCCTTCGGGGGACCGCCCCGCATTTCGCTGGAATGGGAAGACGGTCTTGATCGGGAGCTCCACCGGCGGGGTGGACGCGCTCGAGCGGGTGCTCTCGCAGTTTCCCGCCGACTGTCCTCCCACGGTGATCGCTCAGCACATGCCAGCGAGCTTCCTTGCGAGCTTCTCGGAACGTCTGAACGGACATGTCGCGCCCGATGTCCAGCTGGCGCAGGATCTCCAAAAGATCGAACGCGGTCAGGTGAGGATCGCGCCAGGGGGCACGCACCATCTGGTGATTGATACCCGGACACAAGGCAAGCTTCGTCTGGAGACCTCTGATGCGAGCGATCTCTACGTGCCATCCGTCGATAAGCTCTTCGCGTCGGCGCTTCCCCATGCCGCGACCAGCGTGGGCGTCGTGCTGACGGGAATGGGGTCGGATGGCGCGCAGCCCCTTGCTGATCTACGCGTCGCCGGGGCGATGACGCTCGCTCAGCGCGGCGACACATGTGTGGTTGACGGCATGCCCCGCGCGGCGCGGGCGGCCGGGGCGGTGACCGAAGAAGCAGGGATCGATGACATGGCCGCGGCGATCCTTCGGCACACCTCAAAGGAGCGGCCCCAATGACGCGACTGAGTGCTACCAATACCAGCATCTACATCGCTCAGGGCGAGCAGGCGATCGGGGACCGCGAGGACCATATCATCTCAACAATCCTCGGCTCATGCGTTGCGGTCTGTTTGTGGGACAGGGTCCGAAAAATCGGGGGAATGAACCACATCCTTTTGCCCGATCGCGCGGGCTCCGACATTCTGACGCTCAGTGTCGGCGCCGGCGCCATGGAGGGTCTGATCAACGCCCTCCTCAAGGCCGGCGCCATGAAGTCAGATTTTGAGGCCAAGGTCTTCGGGGGAGCCGCTGTCGTTGCCGGCCTTTCCGATATTGGTGAGCGCAACGGGGAGTTCGTGATGGGTTATCTCGAGACCGAGCGCATCCCCGTCATCTCGAAAAGCCTGGGCGGCACGCAGGCCAGGCGCCTGAGGTTCTGGCCTGCCGCAGGGCGCGCAAGCCAGAAGCTCGTGGTCTCAAGCGAGGCACCGCCAGTGGAGACCAAGGCCGCAAGCGCCAACGATCTTGAGCTGTTTTGAGCATGGCGAGGCGCGTCGGCTCCAAGTGACCCGATGGGCCCGAGAGCGCCGGCGGACATCATCGTTTTTTGCGGGGGTTTGGCGCGTCCGGTGCGGCGGATGACCTGCCAGGCGGACCAGATCGAACGCCTGGACTGCGGGCGGCCATCGACCGGGAGTGTCGAAATGAGGTGTTTGCGTGTGCCTCGTGCGTGCTCTGGACACGAGCGTGCGCGTTCCCGAAACGTGCGGACGTCTCCAGCCATAACGACCCATTGATCAACTTGCTGTCCAAGGCACATGTCCCAGCACCCTTTTTTGGGCTCTCGAAATCATTCGACGCTGCGCAGCCGAGACGGGATCCGTTGACGCAACACTCCGTACGAATCTGAGTGACTTCAAGTTGTGGAGGAGCGTGATCGCACAGTACCCACGTCGCGTGGCGATGCCAGGCTCACGCGCCGTTTCGGATGTTGGCCTTTGCTTGCGGATGTCGTTTGAGCAAGTCATGCATGGGCATCGGCCTTCCATGAAAAAACCCTTGTTGAATTGGGCATCCGATATCAATAAGAGTTTGTGCCGTCTCCTTGGTTTCGACGCCCTCTGCGAGCACGTTCATATTCAATGATGCTGCGATCTCAACAACGCTTGTAACCAGCCGAAGCTGGCCCTCGCGCGCCGCCAATGGAGAGATAAGTTCTCGGGCAATTTTCAACCGGTTGGGGTTTATTGACATTAATCCAAGTATTGACGTGCGACCTGTGCCAAAGTCGTCAATTTCAATCTCAACTCCTGCGTCTCGAAGGGCGTCAAGCTGCCAGAGGAAGTGTTCATTAGGCCTATCGATAAAAGCGGTCTCTAGTAGTTCTACTGTAATGCCGGTTTCGCTGGATGTACTGAGTTCGAGAATTGCATTGAAATACTCCGTACTGGCAAAACTCTCACCGGTCACGTTAAAGGAGAGGCGGGGAAGTGCGGTTGGATGAGTTGACAGAAATGAGCGCAGTTTCTCCAGGACAATGGCATCTATTTTTTTGATAAGTCCCGTTTGTTCGGCTGTCTGCATGAAGCTTGCCGGGGGTACCACGGTCCCGTCGGCGCGAACCCACCGGACAAGCGCCTCCGCTCCGACAAGTTCTCCGGTCCGGGCGTCCACCTGAGGCTGCGCGTATGGTTCGAATTCGCCCGCCTCGATTGCGTCGAGCAGAGCCCGAACCGAGAGGCGTTGCTCCTGCGCCTTGGCTCTAATTTCCGGGGTCGACGCGATCGTACGGTTCCGTCCGGAAAACTTCGCCTCGTAAAGGGCGTCGTCGGCGGCGGATACCAGGACGTCCATATTCGCATTACAGCCCTCTTCGGCGGTGGACGCCGTCCCGATGCTGACGGTGACACGGCGCGCGACGGTTGAATGGTGATGCTCGATGGCAGCGCTTTCCAGAGCGGCATGGATGTCCTTGGCCACCTGCTTTGCCGTTGCCGCGTCCGACTTGAGTACGCCGACGAATTCCTCTCCACCGTAACGCGCGAGGATACACCCGGTTCTCTCGTGAATTCGCTTGAGAATTTCGCCCAAAGATACAAGCACCTTGTCACCGGCCTGATGGCCGTAAAAGTCATTGAATGCCTTAAAGTAGTCCACGTCTATCAGAAGTATCGACAGCGTCTCCTTGGCATGGGAGGCCATTGAAAAAGCATCATCCATCAGACGATCGAAATAGGCACGATTATAAAGGCCTGTGAGGCTGTCATGATCCGCCATACGTTGCAGCCGCAAATTGACGTACTCAAGCTCGCGCGTACGGTCGCGTACCGTATCCGATAATTCTAGATTGCTATCAACAACAGCATCATGGGATTTTTTTACGCTATCCAACGCGCCATTTGCCAATAGGGTGAGCTCTTCAATGCGGTTTCCCAGTGCCGCGACTTCGGTATGCTTCAAGAAATGGGGCAGATGGGGCAGGCATACTTTTGGTGCGCCGGGCTGCCACAATTGGGTCATGCGGGCGAGCGCCGAAATGTGAACCGCGAGGAGATTGAAAATCATCCAAAATAGCAGAAGGCTGAACAGGACGTTTTTTGCAGTCGTAATGAAAAAGAACGTGAAGAGCCGGTCGACGATTTCGGGTGCGACGAGGGAACGATCTATCGTGATGGCGAGTTCCCCGATCGGAGTTCCTTGTTGGTTCGCGCCCGGCTCGTAGAGCGCCTGCGACAGAACGACTTCGTCCACGGATCCGAGCAGCCCGATTTGGGGCAATGTGGGCGGCACGTTGCGGACTTCGTCAACCATCACATCCCCTTCGTTGAGGATGGTGATTCCCGTAATCGATCGCTCCAGAAACAGACCTTTGGCGACTTGTTCGGCGGCCGCTTGATCGTAATTGTAGGCCGCGGCCGCGGCCGAAGGTGCGGCACTCGACATAAAGTTGACTGCGAGGTCTTCGACGGCGTTCTTTTCGCGTTGCAAGTCAACCCACATGGTTACCGCCGACGCAACGACACCTAAGGCCAGGGCGATCACAAGTGTTTTTCGTAGCAACACGGTGCTCAGGGAGCGCGCCAAGGGATGGCCCTCGCCGGAAGGTTCCAATTGGAGTGTCACCTCACCACCTTGGATCGTGCTATACGACGTGGCGGCGTATCACTTGTGGCGGGCAACAATGGCTTGCTGGGTTCCGTCTGCGATGATGCTCTCCATGGCCGTCCGCATTGCGGTCACATGGGCTGGGTCGGTCTGGGGGTTGCAGGCCAGCGCAACCTCCAGCGCGGGCAGCGCGTAAACGGAGGCCACCGGGACACCGTCTTCCAGCAAGCCATTGAAATAGAGCTCTGGCACCGCCATGAGATCGTTTCTGCCCGCCAGGAGTTTCCGTAACGCGTCCGCCATGGACGGGGCCTGTTCCACGTGCTGAAAACCGGCCGCCTCAAGGATGCCCACGGTGAATTCACCGGTTTGGGTGCCCACGGAATATGCGAGCGCGTCTTCTAGGCGTTCCAACGTAATGTCGCTATCGGCGGCCTTGATCAGGAGAGAACGATCTTCTGAGAGCGGTCCTATCCAAATGAAGTCAGCCTCCCGATCCGGGGTTCGAAAGGTCGAGAACACGCACGTCGCGGGTTTCTTGCGCGCCGAGCCAATGGCGCGAGACCAGCGTGTGAGTTCGGTTGCTGCGTAGGGGAGCTCGTCTCGGAGTTCGAGCATGATCTTCTCCCGGATAAGCTCGCTCGCAATACTGCGCTCGGACTGGTCCGTGAGCGCGTTCTCCCCGTAC
>JBCCKB010000054.1:0-12917 GCA_039027595.1 Pseudomonadota bacterium
GTCCAAGGGGCGCTCAACGGCGGGGCGGCCGGGGCAGCGAGGGGGCAATGTTAGGAGGCGGGGGCGTTAGCTGATGTTCCAATATCGAATTGGATTCTGAACGTGGCGTAAGTGATCGGGCAAACGCTTGCCGCGATCACCCACAAACGCTTGCCAAACGTCTTCCGGCGCGGTTTTTCCTATAAAACCCCACCTCGTAGAGTTAGGGACCGGTGAAAAACTCTCAAACACCGGGTCGGTCGCCGGCATCCAATTAACATCGGAGAATATTCCAACGCTGACTCCGCGAACTACAGCGATGACGTATTCTGCTTTGCGGACACGCTCATCCGCCACTCGCCAGGAAAAACGCACTTGGTTGTAAATTGCCTCCACACTTGAATTATCTTCCAGGCGATTGATGTTAATCAGCACAATCGGATCATTGGTCTCCGGAAGAAGCGGTAGTCCATACCGAAATTCTATTTCGCTCGGGCTTGCTGGACCCCGGTCGCTTCCATGTCCCCTTATCTCGTTGGACAAACCGGGTGTTGCATCAATTAGTGCAGCCTCGACTTCGTAGGCCGTCTTTTCGTCCATCCCATGACGGTGGAGTACTGAAAGAACATTCAGCTTCGTAGAGAGTATCTCCCGTATTCTCGAGGTCTTCTCGGTAACGCCGTCTTGAGTTTCGTCGAAGTCTTCAACCACGAGCGCATCTACCAAATGGCGAAACACTCGATTGCCCTTCCCTTTGCCGACGTAGAAAGTCTCACCATTCCGGGGGTCAATCAGTCGATAGACATAGAATCCAAGCTTTTTCGCTACAGCTTCTGTAAATTCCATTTTGGGTACGCCCATTTTGCAGAATTTCATTCCTCACTGAGCCACTGCCCGTTGTCATGTCAATAGGTCGAGCGCCTGCCAGTCGGATGGCGCGGGAACTCCCGAGTAGCCGTGCTTCAACGTGCAAGCCCGCCATACGACGAGTTTGGTGCTGGACCGAAGCCTCTGTGCGGGCACGGTCGTGCTGGAAGCACGCCTCTGGCGTAACGCGGGCAGGCGCTCTTCCGGCGACCCTGCGGGTCTTGATCCCGGTCGGGGGCATCGCTCAAGCGACTAGAACGCGCCACCCCGGGCACCTCCCCGCCAAGCCTCAGAAATCGAAGATATCGCCCAGGAGATCCCCGATCCCATCGCGCTTTTTCCGGCGTCCGCCGCGATGGTCGTACTCGTCATCCGGTCTCCGGCCCCGGTCGGGGTAGCTCTCGCGCGGCGGCGGAGGCGGTGAGACGGCGGCGCTGCGTTCGATGATCTTGTCCAGCTCCCCCCGGTCGAGCCAGACGCCGCGGCATTGCGGACAATAGTCGATCTCCACGCCACTCCGGTCGGTCATCACAAGCTGGGTTCCATCAATCGGGCACTGCATGGTCTGGTCTCCTGAACATCCGGTCCGGCCACATGTGGGTTCGCCGGACGGCCGGGGCAACTCACCAATGCTTGACTGCGGCAGGGTTACGCCGGCCAATGGCCAAAACGGAGTGCCCGACATGCCCGATTTCCACTTGTTCGCGAAGGCTCCACGCCCCGTCGCGCCATTCAGCCATGCCGTGGAGCACGACGGATGGGTGATCCTCACCGGCCAGATGCCCACCGATCCCGGCGCTCCCGACGCCCCCCTGCCCCAGGGCATCGAGGCGCAGACACGGCGGGTGATGGACAATCTCGCCCTGGTCCTGGGCGAGTTGGGTCTGGATCTGTCGCACATTCTCCAGTGCCGCTGTTTTCTAACCCAGTTCGAGCGCGACTACCCGGCCTTTAACGCCGCCTACGCCACCTACTTTCCGGAAAATCGCCGCCCGGCGCGCACCACTGTGGGCGTGACGGCGCTTGCCGTGGGGGCTTTGGTTGAAATTGATGCAATTGCCCGCCGCCCGTGACCTTGGCCGACCCCACCTCGCGCCCTACCTCCAAACGATGCGCGCGTTTCTTGCCTGTCTTCTCCTCGCCACCCCGGGCCACGCCTGGGATTTCTCAAACGCGCCAATTTGCACGCTCACACATATAGAAGCCGAGGCGGGCCTCCAGATCACCTATGACCCGTCCCGTGCGGAACCCTTTGAGATCGAGCTGGTCCGCCGCGAGGAGAGCTGGCCCGAGGGCGGCGTGTTCGGGATTGAGTTCGAGGGCGGGCGCTCTTCCACAATCGTGACCGACCGCCATCGCCTCTCCGACGGGGGCACGCGTCTTAAGGTGAGCGATCAGGGCTTTGGCAATCTTCTGGATGGGCTGGTGTTCAACACGACGGCGACGGCCCGGCTCGCAGACACATCAGTGGCCTTTTCGCTCGCCGGTGCCGCTGCACCTGTCGCGGCTTTCAGGGCGTGCACCGAGGCGCCGTTCGCCTGAGCTGATGCCTTGGGGCCCGGAGCCCCGCGCGACCCGCGCCCTTGGAAAGGCCTTTCAGATCCGCGCTGGCGAGGTTAGGCTACGGTCATTCGTTTTCGAGAAAGCCCTCTCATTTCACTGGGGCGAAAAGAAATTTCAGGAGCAAGTGCTTATGTCCATTGTCACCCCCGGATTCCTCTTCAGCTTGTTGACCGCGATCGTGGTGATCGCGGGCGATGTGGTTATCAAACACGCCGCCGATGCGAGCCGACCCATTCTGTCGCTTCCGGTCATTCTGGGCTGCGCGCTCTATGCGGGCTCCGCTCTGGCCTGGTACGGCGCGATGCGCCACCTCGATCTCGGCCAAGGCGGCGTCGTCTATTCGATGTTTTCCCTGCTCGCACTCTGCGCGCTCGGCGCGGCGCTCTTCCAAGAAGAGTTCGGTCTCCGCGACGGCCTTGGTGTCCTGTGTGCATTGGCGGCGCTGGGGTTCATGGCCCACCAAAGCTGAGCAGGCAATCTGTCAAAACGCCCATGGCGACATCGCATGTCGTGGGCTCGCAAGTCCTGCGCGTCCATGCGCCACCGGTTCCAAGGACGGATGGAGAATTCCCGCTCCAAGCCCCGAAACGTTCTTACTGGGTTCCGGCCCGATCCAGCATGGCTGTCCGCGCTGGTCGCTTCGGGCCCATCACCGACGATCCAGTGGGTCTCGGGCGGCGCTTCCTTGGGGTCGTCGGGGCGTATGGACGTTGGCCCCCGGGGGATTTTGCCCGTGGTCGGGCCCCCGCGGGTCCCGTTCCCCGGCGATCTTGCCCAGAGCGGTGGAACGCCCTTGACCTTGGCTGAATTGCCGGGAGGCTAGCCCCATGCCGAACACCAATCCAATCCGACCCACCGACGATGACGCAAGGGCCCTGGGCCGCGCGCTCATCTCCGGCGCGCGTTTCGGCGCGCTCGGCGTCATCGACCCGCAGACGGCGGCGCCCATGGTCAGCAGGATCGCTGTGGGAACATCGGAGGACGGCACCCCGGTCGCGCTGATCTCCGATCTCTCCCATCACACCCGCGCCCTACGCGAGCACGCTGCCGCCTCACTCCTGGTGGGCGAGCCCGGTTCCAAGGGAGACCCGCTCACCCATCCTCGCCTGACACTCCAAGGCGAGGCCCTGTTCATCGACAGAAACGGCCCGGAACACGGGGCGCTGCGCGCGCGTTGGCTCGCAACGCACCCCAAAGCCAAGCTCTACATCGATTTCGCCGATTTTGGCTTTGTCCGTCTTGTCGTGACCTCGGCCTATCTCAACGGCGGTTTCGGCAAGGCCTTTGTTTTGACATCCGAGGATCTGGGCCTCGACGGCCCGGCCTGAGCGGGATGACACTCAGGCTCGCTCCCCACGACCCCAGATGGCACGCAATGTTCAATGCCGAGAGGACGGCGATCCTGGGCGCTCTAGAAGCCGGGACACTGTCGCTTCACCACATAGGCAGCACGGCGGTGCCCGGTCTTGTCGCCAAGCCGATCATCGATATCCTTGGCGTCGTCAAAAATCTAACCATGCTCGATGGCGCCAACGGTCGCTTGGAGCGGCTTGGCTACGCCGCCCTTGGATCCCATGGACTCGACGGCCGCAGGTACTTTCGTAAGCGCGACGGCGGAGACCACCCTGGCTTCCACCTCCACTGCTACGGGGCCCGATCTCCGCATCCCGAGCGACATCTGGCGTTCCGCGACTTCCTGCGCGTCCATCCGGACGAAGCGGCAGCCTATGGCAAGCTGAAGTCAAGGCTGATGGCGGAGGGTCCGATATCGCGGGCTGACTACGCGGGCGCAAAGGCCAAATTCGTCACGGACGTGGAACGGCGCGCCATTCAGTGGATGCGCTCAAGGGCGTCGTGAAGAGCGCCTATTGATTTGAGACACCCCGTATCAGGCCGTCTAGAATTCGGCATTTAAAGCCACGAGCACAGGTATCCGTGATCCCAGGCACCCCATAGGCCCCACACAAGCGGGGATGTCGCTACGCTCCGACCGACGGCGGCGCCACGAACCGCACGCCATTGATCTGCCAGCCCGAGGGGGTTTGGACCATTTCGTACTCAAGATAGTGCGCGCGGCCGGACTGATCGATGATCTCGACGGTCTGGTAGCTCGCCCCTTCCTCGACGCGCTGGTCGAGGTAAGCGATCCGGCCGGGTCTATGCACCATCGGGTACCCGCGACGGACCATCATTCCAAAGTTCTCGGATGTCCCGAACATCCCTTGGATCATGGGCGACGCGAAGGTGAACGCCGTGGCGAAGTCATCGGCGAGGAACGCATCGATCTGGCTTTGGATCACCTCGCTCAGCGGGTCATCCTGTGCCTTGGCGGCACTCACGGTCCCAAGTGCGAGGACGAGAAAGATCAAAAGAGCGCGCATGGGGGTACCTCCGTTGCCACGACAAAACGGTAGCGCCCAGCGCGCGCGGGTCAATCGCCGCGCACGGTTACCGCGAAGCGGTCGAAGATCTCGGAGTTACCCGCGATGATATCGCGCGAGCTCAGTGCATCTTCGCCTGGCGCCAGGGCCTCGACGAAACCTCCTGCTTCGCGCACCAGGATAATCCCGGCTGCCGTGTCCCAGGGATGGAGCCCCAGCTCCCAAAATCCATCGAGCCTCCCTGCCGCCACATAGGCCAAGTCGAGGGCTGCGGCGCCCCATCGGCGCACGCCCGCGCTGCCGGGCAGGAGCCGTGCCATCTGTTGGAGCGTGTCCGGCAGCTGTCCTCGGGCGGCATAGGGCAGCCCCGTGGCGAACAGGCACTCAATCATTCGGCTCCGGTCCGAGACCCGAAGGCGCTGATTGTTCATCCAAGCCCCCTGCCCCTTCTCGGCCACGAACATCTCGTCCTTGGACGGGTCGTAAATCACACCGGCGACCACGTCGCCTTTATGTTCAAGCGCGATGGAAATGGCCCAATGCGGGAGCCCATGGAGAAAGTTCGTCGTGCCATCCAGAGGATCGACAATCCATCGCCGGGTTGGGTCCTTCCCGGCAACGGGGTCCGATTCCTCCCCGAGCCAACCATAGTTCGGCCGGGTCCCCATCAGTTCGTCACGGATGATCTTCTCCGAGGCGATATCGGCGCGGCTCACGAAATCACCCGCGCCCTTCGAAGACACCTGAAGGTTCTCCACTTCGCGGAAGTCCTTGACCAGGCTGCGGGCAGCCTTCCGGGCCGCCTTAACCATGACATTTAGATTGGCACTACCCTGCATCGCCCGGACCCCGGAATTACTCGCGCGCTCGCGCTTATCGGTTCGGCGGGAGAATGGAAAGGGAGTGATCGACCTCGGCCTTGAGACCGGGTGTCAGCGCGCGTCGCGGTCGATCCTCTGGTTGAGAAGCGCGCAAAGAAAGCCCGTGGTGATCAGCTGGAGCCCGAGCGAGCTGGCGACCACGGCGAACGCCGTGGGCCGTGCAATCGTGCCGGGCTGAAGATCGCCCCACCCTTGACCGGCCCACCAGAGGGTCGCCCCAAGCGCCGCGGCGACCCCGAACAACAGGAACACCGCCCCGGTCAGACAGGCGATATCGACGCTAACGATCGCCCTTAGGCGCTCGAACCGCGCCGATGTTGGCAAGAGCCCGAACCGAACTGCGAAGAGCCGCGCAATGCCGTAGAAGCACATCATCTGAAACCCAATCAGAACCAGCGCGCTCGCGAGGATCAGGGCGCCCGTGTCAAGCGTGGCGCCCGCGATCTTCACCGGACCGACAAGGAGCGGAAAGAACAACAACGCCCCAAACCCCAAGATCACCAGTCCCGGATAGTAAAAGAGCCAGTGCGGCGCGTAGGTCATCAAGAATTTCAAGTGCTTCCAGCCGTCTGGCCAGCTTCTGAGATGCGGTGGGCGCGAGCGTCCATCGGGGCGAAGCGTGGTTGGTACTTCGTCGATCCGAAGCCCCACAAGCGCCGCCTTGACCACCATCTCCGAGGCAAACTCCATGCCGGAGGTATCAAGATGCAGGCCCAGAATCGCGGAGCGGCTGAACCCTCTCAAACCGCAATGGAAATCGCCAATCGGCGTTCGGAAGAAGAGCCGCCCCACGCCCGACAGAACCGGGTTGCCGAGATAGCGGTGAAGCGGAGGCATCGCCGTTTTTTCGATCCCCCCGAGAAAGCGGTTGCCCATGACAAGCTCAGCCCCGCCCCGCAGTCGCGCTAGAAATGGGTCGAGATGGGCAAAATCGTAGGATCCATCGCTGTCTCCCATGATCACGAACCGGCCCCTTGCCTCTTTGATCCCCGCGCTCAGAGCCGCTCCGTAGCCTTTACGGTCGACATGGACGACCCGTGCACCCAGCGCCTCGGCCATGGCCTGGCTCCCATCATCGGAGCCGTTGTCGGCGACCAAGACCTCGCCATCGGTTCCGCTTGCCTCAAGATATCCCTTGGCCTCGCGGACACAGAATTCGATTGTTTCGGCCTCATTGAGGCACGGCATGAGGATCGTGAGCTCCATGCTGCTCCGCGCTCGTTGTCTCCGCCCCGCCCATGTGGCGCGAGGGTAGACAAGCCGGGCCGCCCTGCGCAAGTTTTCGGCGCCGAAACAGACGGGATTGGAGCGCGGCCATGGCAGATGAGACACCCCCGCCCGCGACACTGTCCATGCTGGCGCGATTTCTCATGGTCGGCGGCGGGTTCGCGCTTGGTTACGCGCTTGCCACCGCCGTTTTGGTGGATATTGCCGGTCTGCCCGCCCTCCCCACCTCCGTCGGGCTCTACGTGATCTGCATCCCCGCCGCCTTCTGGATGCAAAAACGCGTCACGTTCCGCGTCGCCCGCACGCGGCCATCGGGCTTTTGGATCTACGCGGCGATGCAGATCGGCTGCCTTTTTGCCATCGCTTCAGTGACCACGCGTTTTGTCACGGGGGATTTTATCCTCGATACCGGTCTCTTTCTGGTCACCGCTGGCGCGGCGGCGGGCCTGAGCTTTGTCGTCTCGAAGCTGTTCGCCTTCAGACCGGGGTAAGCCGGGCCACAAAGTGCAGGCGTCGACCGAAGATCAGGTTGAAGGGTGCTGGATAAAGCGGGAGGTCCGTGTCGAAGACCTCTGCCCTGAGCCCAGCACCCAGAACCCACTTATCCCAGGTGACCTTAGATGCGTAATTATATGGCAAAACAACACCATGTGGCGCGTTCCCCACCCAATCCATGAACCTAAGCGTGGCATGATCCAGCGCGTTCTCGCTCAGGTGGTCCTTGATGATCACCGCCTTTCGGGCAACGCGCGCCGCCTCGCGGATCAGGCCCGCGGGATCCTCCGTGTGGTGCAGGACGTCGATGAAACTCACCACATCGACGCTCTTGTCGCCTTTGGGAATTCTGGTGCCATCAAACAGTGTGACCGGGATCTCGGTCTCGGGCCGGATCATCACATCGATCCCCTCGACCTGGGTGCCCGGCCGTTCGGCGGCCACCAAGGCGGCGATCTGACCGTTTCCCGTGCCCACATCGAGAAGTGCCGCGTCCTCGGGCAACAGCCGCCCCAGCGATTGCGCCAAAACCCGCACCCGGCGGCTTAGAACCACCTGTCCATGGAGCGACCCCAAAAGCGCCAGTGCCATACCCGTCCGCCTTTCCTGCTCAAGGCCCGCTCGTCTCGACCATAAGCCAGAGAAATGCGGCAAAACGATGGGCGGGTCCAGGGTCTGGAAGCTGCTCGCGCTACGCGCCGGCCTCCTCCATGGGCCGCTGGAGTTTCATCGGTTCGGTCCGGGCAAGCCGCAAGAGATGCGCCATGAACGGTTTCATGGTGTCATCCGTCCGGGTCGCGGCATAAAGCCTGCGCGTCAGCCCGCCCTTCGTGACCGGCCGGGTCACATAGTCCGAATGATAGCGCACCTCGCGCACCACCCAGTCAGGAAGAACGGCGACGCCGCGGTTTGAGGCCACCAAAAGCAGGATCACCGCGGTCAGCTCCACTTGACGCACCGCCAGCGGTTCCACCTTTGCAGGCATCAAGAGTTGGCTGAAAATGTCCAGCCTCGCGCGTTCCACAGGATAGGTGATCAAGACTTGGTCGCGGAAATCCTCGGCCTGAACAAACGTCTTCTTGGCCAAAGGGTTCTGAACCGACGCGACAAACACTGGCTCGTAGTCGAAAAGGGCCGTGAAATCAACGCCCTCAAGATCCTCGGGGTCCGAGGAGACCACCAGATCCACCTCTTCGCGGATAAGCGCCGGAAGCGCGTCGAAGGCGAGGCCGGGGCGAATGTCCACATCCACGTCTGGCCAGGCGCGGCGGAACTTCTCAAGAACCGGGAACAGCCACTCAAAGCACGCGTGGCATTCGATGGCGATGTGCAGCCGCCCGGTCTTGCCGTCCTTTAGGCCCTGAAACTCCGCCTCGAGTGCCTCGATCTCGGGCAGTATCTTTTCCGCGAGCGCCAAAAGCCGTCGCCCGGCGGCCGAGAGTTTCAAGGGCTTTGACCGGCGCACGAAAAGCTCCACGCCCGCCTGGTCTTCGATCCCCTTCACCTGGTGCGAGAGCGCGGATTGGGTGATGTGCAAGAGATCAGCGGCCCGCGCGAGCCCGCCCGCCTCGTGAATCGCCTTGATTGTCCGCAAGTGCCGGAACTCGATATGCACGGTCTGCCTCATATTGATCTTGAGAATTATGAATTTGTCTCACATAGGCGCCCGTGAGACAAGCAGGGGCGTTTTTCCAAAGGACCTGGCATGTCTGTCTCCCCGCGTATCTCGTTTGAATTCTTCCCGCCGCAATCCATGGGCGCGTCTTTCCGTTTGTGGGACACGGTCCGCGAGCTCTCGCCGCTTGATCCGAACTTCGTGTCGGTCACCTACGGCGCGGGCGGGACAACCCGAGATCTAACCCACGAGGCGGTGGGCATCCTGAAGGGGCAGATGGGTCTCAATGTCGCGGCCCACCTCACGTGTGTGAACGCGTCTAAGGCGGAAACGCTCGACATCGCCGCGCGCTACGCTGAGGCGGGTGTGACCGAGATCGTGGCCCTGCGAGGCGATCCCCCCAAGGGCGCGGGTCGGTTCGAGCCGCACCCCGAAGGTTTTGCCTCGTCGGTCGACCTCGTTGCGGCGCTTGCGGAGATGGACGCGTTCACGATCCGGGTTGGCGCCTACCCCGACCCTCACCCCGAGGCGCGCCATGCGGGCGCCGATATCGAGTGGCTCAAGCGCAAGGTCGATGCGGGCGCGCAATCGGCGATCACACAGTTCTTTTTCGAGGCCGAAACTTTCCTTCGGTTCCGCGACGCCTGCGCGGACGCCGGAATAGAGGCGCCGATCATTCCCGGCATTCTGCCGATTGAGAACTGGGCGGGCGTCAAGCGCTTCGCGAGCCGTTGCGGCGCGCCGGTGCCTGAAAAGCTCGACCGCGATTTTGAAACCGCCATCCGCGACGGCCGTGAAGATCTGTTGGCGACGGTTCACTGCACGACGCTGTGCACCCGTCTCATCGAAGAGGGCGTCGAAGACCTTCACTTCTACACGCTCAACAAACCCTACCTGACGCGCGACGTGGTTCACGCCTTGGGGCTCGCCCCTGAACCGGCGCTCGAGAAGGTCGCGTGATCCTATCACAGTGAGCGGAGCCTTGTCGGCTCCGCACGACGTTCTTGGTGCGTTTCGCAGGCGGGCCAAACCGTCCCAGAGCGTTACGGCACGAGGGCGCTGATTTCAGACACATATGTCGCGATCGGGTGGCGGTTGCGCGTCTGGCGCGGCGAAAACCCGAACGGGGCGCCGGGGGCCGAGCCTCCCCCCGGAAGGTGAAACGGGGACTGGCAGTGGCGGAAGCCCAATCGCCGGGGCGGCGAAAGCACAAACCCATCGCCATCCGCGATCACGCGTTCAGTTGGCCAGAAACCATGGGCGTCGAGATACCGGCACAGCGCCCCATTGCCCGCCATGGGTTGGCCGAACGTGGTGACGTCAAGCGCCCGTCCCAGACGGCGGCGCGCGAAGTAGATCGCAAGCGACAGCGCAAGGGCGCCGCCTTGGCTATGTCCCGTAATTGAAACCCGTTTCGCCCCCGCCAACGCGCCCGACAGCATGGAGCATGCCAAGCCCGCCTGTTCATGGTATCCGCTGTGGATCCGCGCGTTGAGTCCGAACGGAATACGCTTGAGCCTGAACCGGAGGTTGAGCCCCCAGCTGCGGGCGACCGCCAGCGTTCCGCCGCTGGTGAGCGACCCCCGGAAGGCCACGATGTGTCTGTCCGCCTCCTCCACATGGACAAAGCGCAGCCTGTGACGCTTGGTATCGTAGGTTCGACTTCGGAGCGCGCCGGGGAAAAGATCGGCGGTTTGGACCGGCCCGGTCACTTGATAGACGCGTTCCGCGAGCCGCGCGAGGCGTTGGGCATCCAGGAGATCAATCGGCATGTCGACAGCCCCGAAGCTAGACCCCTTCAATCTGACATGGCCCCGTATCTGCCCGCAATGTGCCCCCGCGAGAGCGCGGATCAGAGAGACTGGACATTGCTCGGCTGGGCCTCCGGGCCTGTCTCGTCCAAAACGAGGTCCCACCAGTCATGCCGCTCGGGGAGGCGGCGGCCCTCGAACGCCGTTGAATGGATTGCCTCAGAGGGGTCGCGGCCAACCTTGCGGCGGGAGCGGTAGACGAAGATCTTGCCCCAGCCGCGCAAGCTGCCCACGCTTGGCGCGGTCGCATCTCCCGGGAAACGGGAGCGCCAATCCGGCGGCAGGGCAAGCCCATGGGCTTCCGCCTTGCCCAGCATCCAAGCCAGCGGAATGTTCGCCAAGGGCCGCGCGGCGTATTTTCCGGTCAACTGACCACCAACGTCGCCATGGCTGCCCCGGAACCACACCTGTTCCACGTGCCCAGGAAAATCGTCCCTCGTCTGCCAGAGGACGGGCGCAAAGGCGTCGCGGGTCTCGTCTATCGCGAGCGCGTGGTAGCCGTGGCGGATCGCGGGACCAAGCGCATGATTGTGGAACGCATGCGCCTTTTCGGCCCAGCGCCACGCGATGGGCGCGCGGAAGCCCAGCGCCTTCACTGTATCCCAGACCCCGATCATCTCGATCGGCGCCTCGGCATGGCAGTACCGTTTCACGAACGCCCGGTGCGCCGCCCCGCATGTCGCCCGCTGGTAGTGCCGATAAGCCAGCAGAATATTGCGCTCGGTGGCGTGCCGGGCCTCCAGAAGCCCCACCCGGTCGATCACGCCCGCGAGCGAGCGGACCGCATAAGCGCCGCGCGAATAGCCGAACAGAAAGATCCGGTCACCCGGCCGGTACCGCGAGGCGAGAAACCCATATACCCGGCGGATCTGGCGGTTGATGCCGCGCCCCTCGATAATGTCCATCGTGTGCCGCCAGCTTTGCCACTGGATCCCGGCCTCATAGCGGATCGAGATCGACGAGGTGGCCGCGGCCTCACTCAACAGCTTGTAGGTCAAACCCGCGTTGGTCTCATCGCCCTCCTCGAGTTTCGACGCGGTCCCGTCGATGATGATCACATGGGTCCGGGGCCCGCGCACGGGCTTGGGGGGCACTTGCTCGGCCCGGCCGAACCGCGCGAACAGGTGGCGCAATGTACTCATCAGGCCCATGCCGAAGCGTCCCCAAAAAGCGTGACCATAGAGTTAGTAGCACGACCCACGCCTGTCGCGTCGAGTTACAGCCGGTTTACAGAGTGTTGAAAGATCGCGAGCAAATGCGCCGCAGAACGGCCCCGAGCGGCGCGCCCTTTTCCTCGCCCGCCTGGTTCGCTAAGTCAGCCAGCAACACAGCCCGCCGGGACCCGCGCCATGGAAAAGACCTTCGATCCGACATCCGCCGAACCGCGCCTTTACGCTGCGTGGGAGGAGGCGCGCGCGTTTGCCGCCGGCGCCAACGCCTCCAGACCGGAGACCTTTTCGATCATGATCCCGCCACCCAATGTGACGGGGTCGCTCCACATGGGGCATGCCTTCAACACCACGCTCCAGGACATCCTGATCCGCTGGCACCGGATGCGGGGCTTCGACACGCTCTGGCAGCCGGGCACGGATCATGCGGGGATCGCCACTCAAATGGTGGTCGAGCGCGAGCTGGCCAAAACCAACCGCCGCCGGACGGATATGAGCCGCAAGGAGTTCATTGACCTCGTCTGGAAGCAGAAGGTCGCCTCGCGCGGCACGATCATCGGCCAGTTGAAGCGACTCGGTGCGTCCTGCGACTGGGGCCGCGAAGCGTTCACCATGGGGGGTGCGCCGGGCGACCCCGAAAAGGGCCAGGGCCCCAATTTCCACGACGCGGTGATCCGGGTCTTTGTCGATCTCTACAACAAGGGGCTGATCTACCGTGGCAAGCGCCTGGTGAATTGGGACCCGCACTTTGAAACCGCGATCTCGGATCTCGAAGTGGAGAATGTCGAGACCGACGGCCATATGTGGCACTTCAAATACCCGCTCGCGGGCGGCGAAACCTACGACTACGTCGAACGGGATGCCGACGGCGCGGTGACGCTCAGAGAGACCCGTGACTACATCTCGATCGCCACCACGCGGCCCGAAAC
>JBCCKB010000055.1:0-12732 GCA_039027595.1 Pseudomonadota bacterium
ACCGGGACCGGCAGACCCATGGCCTCCGCGAGCCCGCCGGGATCGTCCTGGATCAACTCGGCGGTGCAAGACGCGCCGACGATAATCGCCTCGGGCCGGAAACGCGCATAGGCTGCGTGACAGGCCTCTTTGAAAAGGGTGGCGGTGTCCGAGCCAAGATCGCGCGCCTGGAAGGTCGTGTAGGTGACCGGCGGTCGGTGGTTTCGCCTCTCGATCATCGTGAAGAGAAGATCCGCGTAGGTATCCCCTTGGGGGGCATGAAGAACGTAGTGCAGGCCCTCCATCGCGGTGGCCACGCGCATTGCACCAACATGGGGCGGCCCCTCGTATGTCCACACGCTCAACTTCACTCGGCGGCCTCCAAGCTTAGCTGTTCCCGGCGTCGAAGCGGACGGGCGAAGAGCTCGGCCAAGTCACCCGCTTGCTCGTAGAAATGAACGGGCGTGAACACGAGCTCGATTGCCCATTTGGTGGCGAACCCCTCCGCCTCTAGAGGGTTTGCAAGGCCAAGGCCGCAGACCGTCAGGTCCGCGGCTGCATCGCGCGCCCGGTCAAGCTGGCGGTCAACGTCCTGGCCCTCCGAAATGACCGGCGCACCTGGGATCAAGTCCAGATCGGACCCAACCACGGCGCGGTGCAAATAGGGCGTGCCCACTTCGACCGCCGACATCCCGCATTCGCGCGTCAGGAACCGCGCCAGGGGGATCTCGAGCTGGCTGTCGGGGAAGAAAAAGACCGACTTGTCCCGGAGCGCCTCATACTTGGCCGCGATCGCCTTGCGCGCGCGGGCGCGCGGCGCCTTCGTCACCGCATCGAACCGGGCAGGGCTTACGCCAAACTCTTGCGCGATCGCCTTCAACCATGCAGTTGTTCCTTCCTCGCCAAAGGGGAATGGCGCAGGAATGTGCCGGGCGCCGCGGCGCTCAAGCGCGGCGAGGGTCTCGCCGAGGAATGGTTGGGTCAGTGCCACCACCGTCTGCGGACCCACGCTTGGCGCGGTGTCGGACCGCCGCGCCGGGAGCACGCGCACGGGTCCGACCCCGAGATCGGCAAGAAGCTTGACCGCTTGATCCTCGACGACATCCGGAAGCGCGCCGACAACCAACAGCTCTCTCTGGGTGCTGGCTTCCAAGGCGGGAACCATGGCGGCAAGGCATGCGTCCTCGCCCTGGGTAAAGGTGGTTTCGATGCCCGAGCCGGAGAAGTTCAGAACCCGCACATTGGGGCTGTGCTCGCGGCTGAGGCGTTCTGCCGCACGCCCCAGATCAAGCTTGATGACCTCGGAGGGGCACGAACCCACCAGAAAGAGCTGACGGATGTCCGGACGCCGTGCCAACAGCCGTGCGACCTCGCGATCAAGCTCCTCGTTCATGTCCGCGAGGCCCGCAAGATCCTTCTCCTCGAGAATCGCGGTTCCGAACCGCGGCTCGGCGAAAATCATCACGCCCGCCGCGGATTGCAGAAGGTGGGCGCAGGTCCGAGACCCCACGACCAGAAAGAACGCATCCTGCATCTTGCGGTGGAGCCAAATGATCCCCGTGAGACCGCAGAACACTTCGCGCTGCCCGCGCTCTCGCAAAACCGGCAAATCGCGGCAGCCAGTGGGGGCCGATATCCGGTTTGACTGGTTCATGCCGCCACCTCCGCCTCAAGGCGGGCGGCGCGCAGCTTCCACAGGAACTGACCCGCGTTCACGGCATAGGCGGCATAGGCGGCGAAAGCGACCGCCATCTGCGCTGGCGGGCCACCGTATCCTGTTGAAAGTATATAAAGATATAGCGTGTGGAGGGCGATCACCACGAAGCTGAAGACGTCTTCCCAAAAGAACGCCGGTGCAAACAGCCAACGCCCGAAAACGACCTTCTCCCAGATCGAGCCAGTGACCATGATGGCGTAGAGAATGGCGGTCTTGGCCACGATCGACAGCGTGGCGATCGCATACCCATCACCGGTGGAGACGTAGCGCAGAATGAGGACGAGTGAGACCAAAAAGACCCCGAACTGGAGCGGTGCCAGCACCCCCTGAACCGTGGTCCAGACCGTTGCGTCCCGACGCGCGCGCTCCTCCTTGGTGTAGAGGGGCGATCGCACCGGCCCGTTCCGGCTCCGTTCGTACATTTGCAGTCTCCCTGAGCGGCTCTCGCCGATTTCAGATTAGACACCGGCGCGCAAAAGTGTCAATTCTAACTTACAGTATATCTGACGGCTGTGCTTGACATCCCAGGCGGAGCGCCATGGTTCATGCGCCCTGATCGTCCTGCGGATTAACGGTTTGTTAAGGTGCTGCGCGCATCACCCAGGCGGGTTCCGCGCATGTACTGTCAATTTGCATTGACATAACGCGGCGTCTCGACGACGGTCGGGTGGGGAAGTTCTCTAATTCGACTCGCCATCATGGCTCGAACTTCCCGCAGGACTTGCGCCAATGACCGACAGCCACGATAGCGCCAAATTCGGGCGCGGGGACGGACCCGGTGGCCGGGTGGCCGACTTAGCGTCCCGTGCGATCGCTGAATTGGCGGCACGGCGGCAAACGCAACGGCCGGCGCTATCCGAACAGCTCATGGAGCAGTTCCTGGCGGCGTCGCGCAATCCCGACGAGGATCATCTCAAGACGGCGGTCTCGGACATTTTGCGCAATGGGATCCCGCGGGACGAGGTGGTCGATCTCTATATTCCCGAGGCAGCCCGCCGCTTGGGCGATGCTTGGGTCGATGACTCGCTCGGGTTCGCGGAGGTGACGATCGGTGGTGCGCGGCTGCAGCGCCTTGTCCGCGAACTGACACCTCGCGCGCGGGAACAGAGCAGCGCGTTTGGCGCGCAGGGCTCCATGCTCGTGGTGGTGCGCGAAGGCGAATTCCACACGTTGGGCGCGATGCTGGCCGCCAACCAGCTTCGCCGTTCCGGCGTGTCGGTCAGACTCATGCTGTGCGAACCCGATTGGGCCGTGATCGAGGCGATCAAGGAAGGGCGGTATCTCGCAACTTTGTTCAGCGTTGGGGCGGCGGAAAAGGTTGCTCAATTCCGCGACTTCGTTGCACAATCCAAGGACGCCGCCCGGGGAAGGATGCTCGTCGGGCTCGGCGGCGCGATGGGTCATATGGGCGATGAGGCGAAAGGCCTCACGGGTGCGGACTTTGTAAGTTCGGATGCAAGAGAGGCGTTACGGCAGTGCGGTCTGAAGATTTTAAGCAACGGCGCCGAGCAGCGCGCGACCTCGGTGTAGAGTATGAGTTCGGCAATAGCGCCCTTCCAAGGAAAGAGCCCGTGAGCTCCCGGGGCACGCGGTACTGGAGTTCGGGCTCGATTCCGCTCATTGGCCCCGACGTTCTCGGCGACATTATCTCTACCGCCAGCGATATTGGCGTGGTGATTTCGGATACGGGCCAGATCCTGAGCGTGCTCATCAACCCGGTACACCGCAGTTTCGGCCAGCTCGACCACTGGGAAGGCCGGAATATCCGTGACTTTCTTAGTTCAGAATCGATCGCGAAGCTTGACAGTCAGCTGATGGCGTTTTCTTCGGGAGATCGCGCACCACGCGCCATGGAGCTGAACCACACCGATAACGGCGACTGGGAGTTTCCGGTCCGCTATTCGTTGCACCAGATTGGCCCAGATGGCGCTTTGTTGATGCTCGGCCGAGATCTGCGGCCCATCGCGGAGATGCAGCAGCAGCTTGTCAAGGCGCAGCTGACGCTCGAGCGCGACTACGAAGAGCAGCGGGAGTATGACACCCGCTTCAGGGTCCTTATGGAGGCCAGCCGCGAGGGCCAGATCTTCGTGTCGCTCTCCACCAACAGGATAACCGACGCAAACCCGGCGGCCGCGGCGCTCATCGGTTGTTCGGTGGCCGATCTTGGAAACGCGCATTTCGGAGCGGAGTTCGAGAGCAAGCGCAAGGGCAATCTTCTTGATGAGCTTGCCTCCCTCGCCCTATCGGACGTTTCGAAGCCCGTCGAGGTCACGGCACGGCGCAGCCGCCGCCGCGTAGTCATCACGCCAACGGCGTTTCGTGCCGCGGGTACCCGCAGTCTTCTGTGCCGGGTGGAGAGTTCTGAAGACGCCGACCAGGTAAGCGACGAGCTTACCGAGAACCTCAACGGTCTTTATCAGGAGGGCGCGGACGCGATCGCGTTCACGGATCGCGACGGAATGATCAGGGCCGCCAATGAGGCCTTCCTGAACCTGGCGGACGCGGCCCATGTCACGCTCGTGCGCGGCAGGCCACTGGCGGATTTCTTGGCGCGGGGCTCGATTGACTCAAAAGTCTTGATCGACAACGCCGCGCGCTCGGGCAGGATGGCCATGTATGCCACCAAGCTTGTCTCCGAGTTTGGCTCGGAAACCGCTGTCGAGGTGTCCGCGACCTATCTCAACGACCGCGAGCATCCAGCGTTGGTCTTCGTGATCCGGGACACGAGCCGGGTCGAAGCCCTGCGCCGTCCCGGCGTCGGCGTGACCGACGAGGGCATCCGGAATGTCATGGAACTGGTCGGGTCCGCGACGCTCAAGGATATCGTGAGCGAAACCACGGATGTGGTCGAGCGGATGTGCATCGAAACCGCCGTGGAACTCACATCCAACAATCGCATGGCCGCGGCGGAAATGCTCGGCCTCTCGCGTCAAAGCCTCTACGTCAAGCTTCGCAAGTACGGGCTCCTGTCGAAGGGCTAACTGCTCACCAGCAAGCGATCGATCAATGCCCGCGGTCGTCGGGCCTAGCGCATGGCCGGTATCGGCATCGGTATCGGCAAGACTTGCTCGCCGTGAGCCGACGGGTCCGCTTTTGCGCATCCCCCGAAATGGGGCCGAACCGCAGACCTCCGGTCTATGTCCGGCAGCGAACGACCCGCGAACCACGCCCATCGATCGGCCCGGGCGCAATCCCCCAAGCTCTCGGCGAGGCCGGCATATGGACCCGGAACGGCTCTTTGGACTCAGCAATCAGCCTAGAACTCAATGCTCTCTCGACGATCGTTCGGTAACTTACCCACGGACCGCCGGCGCGTCCGGCAAGACCGAGACCGGCGCATCGCCAAAACTGTCTTCACGAAAGATCTGACGGGCGGAGATTGGCGCGCTTCTGGGTGACCTGCGGCGATGAGTCCCCAGGTTGTGCTTGCTCGACTCAAACTGTCAGCATAGCCTGACAGAATGAGTGTCACGTCAACCAATCACACCCGTGCCTGGCCCGACCCTGCGGCGCTTTTGGAGCTTGTGAAGCCGATCACCTGGTTTCCGCCGATGTGGGCCTATCTCTGCGGCGTGGTCTCGGCGGGGGCCTGGCCATCAGATTGGTGGCTCGTGGGCCTCGGTGTAATCCTCGCGGGGCCGGTTGTCTGCGGAATGAGCCAGGCCGCGAACGATTGGTGCGACAGGCATGTCGATGCAATCAACGAGCCCAGCCGTCCCATTCCATCGGGCCGTGTGCCGGGGCGTTGGGGTCTGTGGGTCGCGCTTACCATGAGCGGCGTCGCCTTGGGCCTCGGGTGGCAGCTTGGGCCATGGGGCTTTGGCGCGACCCTTGCCGCCGTGCTGGCGGCCTGGGCCTACTCGGCCGAACCGATCCGCCTTAAACGCTCGGGCTGGTGGGGGCCAGGTCTTGTGGGGCTCTCCTATGAGACGCTGCCGTGGTTCACCGGCGCCGCCGTTATCTCGATGACAGCGCCGCGATTTGAGGTGGTTCTGATGGCGCTCCTCTACGGGATCGGCGCGCATGGGATCATGACGCTGAATGACTTCAAGGCGCTGGAAGGCGATCGTGCGACGGGCGTGCGCTCCCTGCCCGTGACAAAGGGCCCAGCCGTGGCGGCGCGCATTGCCTGCACGATGATGGCGCTCCCCCAGGCGATGGTGATTTCAATGCTCTTGATCCTGGGACGGCCCTGGCACGCACTCGCGGTCACCGCGTTGCTTGTTGCACAGTTCGGCGCCATGCGCGTTCTTCTTCGGGATCCACGCGACAGGGCCCCGTGGTACAACGCGACGGGCGTCTTGTTCTATATCGCGGGTATGATGATCACCGCACTTGCGATCCGAAGCCTCGGCGGTGGCGCATGACCCTCTCGTGGTTCCAGATCGTGCGGCTTGGCCTTGTGCAGATGGCGCTTGGCGCTGTGGTCGTCCTCACCACGGCCACCATGAACCGTGTGATGGTGGTGGAGTTGGCGCTACCTGCGGTTCTGCCCGGGTTTCTCGTGTCGCTGTACTACGCAACCCAATTCCTCCGCCCCCGGTTTGGTCACGGCGCCGATCAAGGCGGCCTTCGCACCCCGTGGATCATCGGCGGCGTGATCGTCCTGGTGCTGGGGGCCCTGAGCGCGGCCAACGCGGTGTGGCTCATGGCCTCAAGCCCCGCGCTCGGCATTGCCGCCGCGATCCCGGCGTTCCTGCTGATCGGTGCCGGGATCGGCGCCGCTGGCACCAATCTCCTCGCGCTTCTTTCCTCGCGGGTGTCCGAGGACCGACAGGCCGCTGCGGGCAGCCTGGTGTGGATGATGATGATCTTCGGTCTTGCCGCAACCGGCATCATCGCGGGCCAGGTGCTTGATCCGTTTTCGCCCATTCGGTTGCTGACGGTGACCGCAGGTGTTGGTACGATCGCCATCCTGCTGACGCTCGTGGGGATTTGGGGCCAGGAGGACGGATCCGAAGGCCGACCGCCCGAGCGGCAGATCGGGTTCGCGCAAGTGGCGCGCGAGCTCTGGTCCGACCCAAGGGTGCGCGACTTTACGATCTTCGTCTTTGCATCGATGCTGGCCTACAACCTCCAGGATCTCATTCTCGAGCCCTTCGCAGGGCAGGTCTTCGGCATGACTGTGGGCGAGTCGACTGCCCTTGGAGGCATGCACCACGCTGGCGCGCTCGTCGGCATGCTGGCGGTGCTGCTGTCGGGCTCCCTGCTTTCCCGCTGGCTCAGCGTCCCGATCAGAGCCTGGATCACCGGCGGTTGCTTCCTGTCCGGCGCGGCGCTCATCGCCATGGGCCTGGGCGGAAACCACGCGGACGTTTGGCCGATCGAGGCCAATGTCTTTACCCTTGGCCTCGCCAATGGCGTCTTCGCCGTTGCAGCCGTGGGGGCAATGATGCGGATCGCCCGAGAGGGTCCCGAGTCCCGCGAAGGCGCGCGAATGGGTTTCTTCGGAGCGGCGCAAGCCATTGCCTTTGGCCTCGGCGCCTTTCTGGGAACGGCCGCCGCAGACGCAATGCGCTTCATCTTCACCTCCGATGCCCTGGCCTATGGCCTCGTCTTCATTTTGGAGGGCGCTGTCTTTTTTGCCGCCGCGGTGCTCGCTCTCAAGATTTCAACCCAGGGCGCCGAAACCGGCGCGGCGCTGCCAAGGGAGACCAGCTCATGATCTACGATTGCATCGTTGTGGGCGGGGGGCCGGCCGGTGCAACGGCGGCCGAGGATCTTGCCCGATCCGGACGGAGCGTTGCGATGCTAGACCGCGCCGGGCGGATAAAGCCATGCGGCGGCGCGATCCCACCACGACTGATCGAAGACTTCCTGATCCCGCAGGACCAGCTCGTCGCCAAGATCTCGACAGCGCGGATGATCTCACCCAGTCAGCGCCACGTCGATATTCCGATTGAGAACGGCTTTGTTGGCATGGTCGACCGCGAGCATTTCGACGAGTTTCTGCGGGTCCGCGCCGCCAAGGCCGGTGCACATCGCAACACGGGAACGTTCAAGAGAATTGAGCGCGATGACGCCACGGACCTCGCACGGGTGATCTACCGCGACAAGGTTTCGGGCAATGAGATGGCCCTTGAGGGCCGAATTGTAATCGGGGCCGATGGCGCGCGCTCCGATGTTGCCCGGCTCGAGGTCCCGGGCGGTGACCGGATCCCCTATGTCATCGCCTATCACGAAATCATCCGCGCGCCTGGCAAGGTGGGCCAATATGATCCGGTGCGATGCGACGTCGTCTATGACGGGACGATAAGCCCGGATTTCTACGGCTGGGTCTTCCCACACGGCGACAGCGCGAGCGTTGGCATGGGTTCGGGCGTCCAAGGCATAGATCTCAAGAAGGCCACCGCCGAACTGCGCGTGGCCTCGGGGCTCGAGAATTGCGAAACGATCCGCCGCGAGGGTGCCCCGATCCCGCTCCAGCCCCTCGATCGTTGGGACAACGGCCGCGATGTGGTGCTGGCCGGTGATGCGGCGGGGGTCGTTGCCCCCTCTTCGGGCGAGGGCATCTACTACGCGATGGTCGGAGGACGTGTCGCGGCAACGGCAGCGGCGGCGACCTTGGCCAGCGGGCGAGTGAAGGATCTCGGTCTCGCTCGAAAGCTGTTCATGAAAGAGCACAAGACGGTCTTCAAGGTTCTGCGCGCGATGCAGGACGCCTATTACAAATCCGACGAGCGCCGCGAGCGTTTCGTCTCGCTCTGCCACGATGTTGACGTTCAGCGCCTGACCTTCGAGGCGTATATGAACAAAAAGCTCGTGCGCGCGCGCCCCATGGCGCATCTCAAGATCGGTCTTAAGAACCTCGCCCATCTAACACGGCTCGTCCCGGAGACCTTCGCATGACGCAGATGATCCCGGCCTGGGTGAATGGCCAACTGATCCCTGAAGAAAAGCTCGAGGTGCACAGGCTTGGGCTCCGACACAAGGCGGTGTCGGTCTTTGTGATGCGCGGCGAAAGCGTGCTGATCCAGCGTCGGGCGCTATCGAAGTACCACACGCCCGGGCTCTGGGCGAATACCTGCTGCACCCATCCTCTTTGGGAGGAAGCCTCGATTGACTGCGCGATCCGGAGGTTGCGGGAGGAACTGGGGATCACGGGGCTCTATCCGGCGCACCGTGACAGGGTGGAATACCGTGCAGATGTCGGCAACGGCCTCACCGAGCACGAGGTTGTGGACCTGTTTCTCGCCGATGCTCCGGACGGGATGATCATGGTCCCCAACCCTGACGAGGTGATGGATACCCGCTGGGTTGACCTTTACGACCTCACGGCCGAAACGCGCCGTTGGCCCGAGCGCTTCACCCCCTGGCTCCGGATCTACCTGGCCGAGCACCAGGACCGTATTTTTGGGCAGCTCCTGAGGGCCTAGGCGACCGTCGAAGACCGACCGAAAGATTGGGTAAATCGGGGCTTGCTTGCCGCCGGGCTTGGACGTGTCGGCATGTCTGGCGCGCCTGCGACGTGCAAGTCAAATCGGCTCCCCGACGGATGTCGGAGAGCCGGTGCCCAGCCCGGGGCGGAGGACCCCGGGCCGCCAGGGCGGGCTTAGTTGTCGCCGCGCTCGTCGTTGTCGAGCTTCTCCATGGCGAACATGGCAAGGTCGCTGTTGGACGTGGAAATCACCAAGCTGCCGCCCGACGGGATGCGGATCTTGGGGCCATCACCCATTTCACGATCCTGAGCAAAATGCTCGATCGCGAAGGCGGCATGACCGTCGGCCGCAAGGACCGGTCCTGCGAGAGCGGCGACAGCGGCGGCGGAGATAAGAAGCGTTTTCATGGTCGGGTTCCTATGGGTTGTTGGGCCTCGGCCCGTTGGGTTCCACATGATTTGGATGGATGCCTGATGGCGTCCGATGACGAGGACGTGGTTGTGACTGGGCCTCACTTCAACGCACGGTCTCGTGACATACACGTGAACAAAGTGCGGAGATGCACATCACATACGCGGGCCTTGCCGCAAGAGCGCGCTGGGTGAGGCGACACGTCTAGGGCGTTTCAAGGCCGCGAAAGAGCCTCAGGCGCTCAGGTTCCTGTCCGCAAGGCGCGCAACACCCAGGGCATCGAGGACCCGACCCGCAATATCGCGGGAGGTCATCGCAGCATCGGCATACATATCCGCCGGGCTCGCCTGATCGATAAACCGATCAGGTAATGTGACGGTGCGAACCCGAAGGGCACCGTCAAGCGCGCCTGTGTCGGCCAGATGATGCAGGACATGCGCGCCGAACCCGCCCCGCGCGCCCTGTTCCACGGTCACCAACACTTCATGCTCGCGCGCAAGCCGGGTGATAAGGTCCGTATCCAAGGGCTTTGCAAAGCGCGCATCCGCGATTGTGGTGGAGATCCCGTGGGCGGCAAGCTCTTCGGCCGCGACCCGGCAAACCCCCAGATGCGCGCCAAAGGACAAAAGCGCGACCTTGGTGCCTTCCGCGATGATCCGACCCTTGCCGATCTCAAGGATCGCACCGCTCTCCGGCATCTCGACCCCTTCGCCCTCGCCACGTGGGTAGCGGAACGCAATCGGTCCGTCGTCATAGGCCGCGGCGGTGGTGACCATATGCATGAGTTCAGCTTCGTCGCCAGCGGCCATCACCACGAAGCCCGGCAGGTTCGCCAGGTAGGCCACGTCAAAGGCGCCCGCATGGGTCGCGCCGTCAGCGCCAACCAGCCCCGCCCGATCAATGGCAAAACGGACCGGCAGACCCTGCAATGCCACGTCATGCACCACCTGGTCGTAGCCGCGCTGAAGAAAGGTCGAGTAGATCGCAGCGAATGGCTTCAGACCCGAGGCCGCCATGCCTGCCGCAAAGGTCACACCGTGCTGTTCGGCGATGCCCACGTCAAAAACCCGGCTTGGAAAACGCTCGGACATGATGTCGACGCCCGTACCCGACGGCATCGCGGCGGTGACGGCCACGATCCTGTGATCGGCTTCGGCCTCCCGCGTCAGCGACTGTCCAAACACCTTTGTATAGGCGGGCGCGTTGGGTGCTGATTTCTTCTGAGCACCAGACGCCACGTCGAACTTCGCAACACCATGGTACTTGTCGGCCGAGCTCTCCGCCGGCGCGTAACCTTTTCCTTTCACCGTGCAGCAATGGATCAGGATTGGCCCCGTCGCGCGCGCATGTGCCGCCCGGAGCACAGGGAGAAGCTCGGACATGTCATGCCCATCGATCGGGCCGACATAGGAAAATCCCAACTCCTCGAACAACGTTCCGCCCACACCGAAGGATCCGGTCACAAGCTGGCGCGCGCGCCGCGCGCCGTCACGGAACGGGCCCGGCAAGACCGTTTCAAACCCTTCCGCCATCTTTTCGAAGGCCGCCGCACCCGGGCTCGCGTAAAGCCCAGAGAGGTATTTCGACATCGCCCCAACCGGCGGCGCGATCGACATCTCGTTGTCGTTTAGAATCACGAACAGGCGGCGGCCCTGCGCGCCGGCATTGTTCATCGCCTCGTAGGCCATGCCCGCCGAGATCGACCCATCGCCGATCACGGCAATCGCGTCTCCCGTGGCTTGGCCCATGTCGCGGCCCACGGCAAACCCAAGCGCGGCCGAGATCGAGGTGGAGGAATGCGCGGCTCCACCCGGATCGAACTCAGACTCCGCGCGCTTCGTGAACCCTGAAAGTCCGTCCTTTTGGCGCAACGTCCGGATCCGATCGCGACGCCCGGTCAGAACCTTATGGGGGTAACACTGATGCCCCACGTCCCAGACCAGCTTGTCATGGGGTGTATTGAAGACGGCGTGGATCGCCACCGACAGCTCCACCACGCCCAAGGACGAACCTAGGTGCCCGCCTGTTTCCGAGACGGCCGAGATCACTTCGGCGCGAAGTTCGTCCGCGAGGCGCGTCAATTCGGCATCGCTCATGCCCTTGAGATCCTGGGGGCCGGCAACACGGTCGAGCGTCGGGGTTAAGGGGCGGGACATGGGCGTCTCCTAAAAGAAAAAAGTGGCGTCGCGCGGAAGGATCCGCCGCGACGCCAGTTTCCTGTAGCCAACAGGAAGGGAACCGGGGTGTGGAGACCCCGAACACCGGGTGCGGCTGAGCACCCGATTCCGAGAAGGCAGGGCGGCATTTTGCACCGCCCAGGCCTAAATTACGGCGTTCAACGCGCGCGTACCCATCTCGAGTGCGGCGAACGGATCCTCAGGCAAAAGGAAGGACAGCGCCCGGAAGATCAGGATCACCGCGATCAGTCCAAAGAGCACGAGGGCAGCGTAGACGGCCCCCATCGCCATATGCCGGAAGATCCAGAAGTAGAGTCCCGGCTTCGGGTCGCGCTCCATATACCAGTCGTTGTTGTCAGCCATGATCTCTTACTCCGAGGGAGGCAGGTAGGGCAGGAATTCCTCCGGCGTTTCGGCCGGCACATAGTTCTCCGCCGCGCCGTAGCCGTGGATCTGCGCCCATGTGAACCAGTCGTCGACGACCGTTCCGGTCAGAAGGATTCCGATCCCACCGGTCAGCGTCGTCAGAACCGCAAACCACCAGGCCCAACGGTGAATCCCCTCCATTGTGGCGTTGAACCCCATGGTCCAGCGCCAGAAGAGACCCGCGCGTTCCGAGGCGGTGCCCCGGTCGGCGATCTGCTCGAGCTCCCGGTCGCCGCCGAAGCGGGTGACCGCGAGGATCGTCGCCCCGTGCATCGCAAACAGAAGCGCCGAGCCATAGAGGAAGACGATCGAGAGACCGTGGAACGGGTTGTAGAAGAGGTTTCCGTAGGTCAGCGAGAAGAGGTTCGTCCAGTCGAGATGCGTGAACACGCCGTAGGGGACCGCCTCGGACCAGCTGCCCATGAGGATCGGCCGGAAGAGACCGAGCACGAGGAAGAGCCAGATCGCAGAGGCAAAGGCGTAGCAGACATGCTTGCCCATCCCCAGTTGATTGGCCAGGATCCAAGAACGGATCCACCAGCTCATCACCGCCACCAGCAGAAAGAACGAGGCGATCAGGTAATAGCCTCCTTCGGCCAGGGGCGGGAAGGACAGCCCGTATTCCGGCGACGGCGGATCAAGG
>JBCCKB010000056.1:0-12576 GCA_039027595.1 Pseudomonadota bacterium
CCATATGTCCGATCCTGAAGACATCGTCGCCGCGCGTGGCCTCGGTCGTCTCCATGCCGAGCCCGATCCCCAGGGTAACCCCGGTGTTCTCGGCCACCCACGCCCGCAAGGCGCTCCCTTGTCCAGGACCCACGCGGACGCTGGTCACGGCATGGCTCCGATCGCGGGCATCGGGTACGTTTGGCCTAAGCCCGCCGCGTGTTCCCCAGGTTTCGAGCGCGGCCCAGACGCCGCGCGCAAGGCTCGCATGGCGCGCCCAAACCGCCTCGAGCCCCTCCTCGGAGATCATGTCGAGCGCGGCCCTCAGACCATAGAGATGGTGAGTTGGCGCCGTGCCATCGAAGTAGTGATAGTACATCGCGGGGTTGGTGCGTCGCCTCCAATCCCAGTAATGCGTGACGCAATTTGCGCGGCTTCGCGCCCTGTCGGCCTTGTCATTATAGTATACGATCCCGAGGCCGGGCGGTGTCATGAGGCCCTTCTGGCAACCGGCGACCATAACGTCCGTGCCCCAGAGATCCATCTCAAAGGGATCGCACGCGAGCGACGCGATGCAATCAACCAGGAGAAGGGCCGGATGCCCCGCTGCGTCGAGCGCGCTCCGAACGGCGGCCACGTCGGTCCTGACACTTGTCGAGGTGTCAACATGGACACAGAGAACCGCCCGGATCTGATGGCTTGGATCGGCGGCAAGACGCTCTGCCAAGCGGTCGGGGTCCACAGGCGCCTGCGGACCAAAATCGACGAGTTCCACGTCCACGCCCAAGCTTTCCGCCATCTCCGACCAGCCGCGCGCAAATCGGCCGGTGGCAAGCGCCAAGACCTTATCACCCCGGGACAGGACATTGGCGAGCGCCGCCTCCCAAGCCCCGTGACCATTGGCGATGTAGATCACCGCGTCGTGCTTGGTCCGGGCCACGGACTTTAGATCGCGAAGGATCGCGGGCATCATCTCGACGAAGGGGCCTTCGTAGATGTTGGGTGCGGCGCAGTGCATGGCATTGAGCACGCGTTCGGGCATGACCGAGGGGCCCGGGATCGCAAGGTAATGGCGGCCGTTGGCAAGCGACATGGGTTTTGTCCGTGATCAAGGGAGCCGACCCGGGCGTCGTAGCCTTGGCACGGTGCCTCGTCAATCGGGGAGCATCGCTTGTCAGGGGCGAGCCGAGCGGCTAAGCGGCGACCTCGAAGCCATGAAACCAACCGACCCCACCGTTGAAGAGCCCACGGAGCGTCTGGACACTGATGTCCGGGCGTTATCCCTCGTCCGTCGATTGTGGCGCGACTACCTTTTTGAACATTGGCCCTGGCTGCTGCTCGCAACAGTTTTGATGGGCATCGAAGGCTCGACGCTGGGAGTTCTCAGCTATGCCCTCCAGCCCATGTTCGACCGGGTGCTGGTGGGCCAGGAGATCGATGCGGTCTGGCTCATCGGCGGTGGCATTATGGCGCTGTTCTGTATCCGCGCGGTCGCCGGTGTCGCCCAGAGGATCATCCTAACCCGGGTGGGTTTTGTCTCAACCACCGCCCTTCAGCGCGACATTCTCGGCCACATGATGACGCTCGACAGCCTGTTCTTTCACGACCATGGCCCGGGGGAACTCATGGATCGCGTGCTGGGCGACACAAGCGCCGTGGGAATGGTCTGGCAGTCGCTGATCCAGGGGGCCGCGCGCGACACGATATCGCTCCTGGCGCTCGCGATCGTGGCGATTGCGATTGATCCGGTCTGGACGGCCGTGACGCTGGTCGGGATCCCGGTCCTGGTCCTGCCGGCGATCCTGCTGCAGCGCTACCTACGGCGAAAGGCCACCTCGATCCGCGAAACATCCAGCCAACGCTCGGTGCGGCTCAGTGAGATCTTTAACGGGATCGAATTGGTGAAATTGAACCGGCTCGAGGAGCATCAGACCTTGCGGTTCAAAGACATCGTCGACTCGCTCATTGGAATGGAAGTCAAGTCTGCGGGTGGACGCTCAATGCTCCCTGGCCTCCTGGACGTCATGACCGGCGTGGGCTTCTTTGCTGTGCTTCTTTTTGGCGCCAACGAGATCATCTCCGGTGAAAAAACCGTTGGCCAGTTCATGTCGTTCTTCACCGCAATGGCGCTGGCCTTTCAGCCGATGAGGCGGCTGGCGGGTTTGGCAGGCATCCTACAGACAACCGCGGCCCGTCTTGAGCGGATTTATCGGCTTCTCGACCGTGCTCCGGCCGTCTCATCCGACACTGCGACGCTTCCGGTCCCCGAGACCGGAGATATCGTCTTTGACCATGTGCACTTTGGCTACCATAAGCACCCGGTTCTGAATGGGGCCAGCTTTACCGCCGAAGCAGGAAAGACCACCGCGTTCGTCGGCCCGTCGGGTGCAGGGAAAAGTACTGTTTTCAAGCTTCTAACCCGGCTTGTTGAGGCAGAGAGTGGGGCGATCCGATTTGGCGGCGCGCCGATCGCAGAGATGCCGGTACCCGAACTTCGCGACCGGTTTTCCTTCGTGACCCAAGAGGCTCCGCTTTTTGATGAGAGTCTCCGGGAGAACATTGTTCTAAACCGAGGCGACATTTCCGATGCGGACCTCGCCCGCGTGTTGGAGGATGCCGCGCTGACAGAGGCTGTGGCGTCGATGCCCGAAGGGCTCGACACGCGCGCCGGTCCCCGTGGCTCCAACCTTTCTGGCGGGCAACGGCAGCGGATTGCGATCGCGCGCGCGGTGATCCGCAACGCGCCGATCCTGCTCTTGGATGAGGCAACTTCGGCGCTCGACGCCCAAACCGAGGCTGCGATCCAGGACGCGCTTGTCCGCCTGTCCGCGGGACGCACGACCCTCGTGATCGCCCATCGGCTTGCCACCGTGCGATCCGCCGACAAGATCGTTGTCATGGATGAAGGGCGGGTGGTCGAGGAAGGCACCCATGAGGCCCTCTTGGCGGCAGATGGCCTTTATGCTGGTCTATACCGGCTTCAGTTCCGCGAGCGGTAAGGTGCTCGTCCCCGACGTGCTTCCTCAACCCGGTCTGGCGCTCACCGACGGTAAGACGACGCCAGATCCTTTGGGTCCGCACCCAGGAAATACCTGGTCAGAGTGATCTGGTTGCGCGCGCCACGCCGGATCCAGCCTTCTTGCAGGTACCGCTCCGCCGACGTATGCGCCGTGCAATCGAGCCTGCGCAGCCGACCCCGGAACGCCCGAGCAAGGGCCACGTCCTCCATCAACGGCATGTCAGGGACACCTCCCGCCTGAGCAAGGGTCTCGCGCGATACCAAAAGTCCCTGGTCTCCATAGGGCAGCCCAAAAAGATCAGACCGAATATTGGCCCACCGCGCGACGATGCGCGGCATGGTCCCGTGGGCGCGAAAAGCAAGTTGGAAGTAGCCGACATTATCCCCGTGTGCGTTGATGTGATCGATACAGGCGTTGGGCCATCCTGGCGCAAGGTAGGTGTCCGCATGTAGCAGCAAAAGCCACCTACCCTTGGCAGCGGCGGCCCCGCGCGCAAGCTGACCGCCTCGGCCGCGCGGACCCGTGACAACCTCCGCGCCCGCCGCATCGGCAATGCGGCAGGTGTCATCGTCCGAACCGCCATCGGAGACCACCAGATCACGGATCACGCTGAACTCGAGCCCCACCATCAGCGCCGCGAGGCAAGCAGGGAGTGTTTGAGCGGCATTGAATGTGGGAATGATGACGGAGATCGGGGCGGGCAACGCTCTTGAGACCATGACGTGAGTTGTGATTGAGCATATATGCCACCCTGAGAGCAGAGGGAATGTCGGCATGGGGCACAATCGGAGCATCTTACGAATTACCGGCGCTGACCGGCGCGGGTTCTTGCAGGGCCTTGTGACCAACGCCGTGCCCGAGGCGCCGGGCAGCCTCGCTTATGCGGCGCTCTTGACCCCCCAGGGCAAGTACCTCGCAGATTTCTTTCTGTGGGCTGAAGATGAGGCGCTGTTTCTTGATGCGGACCGCGATCAGGCGCCCGACCTCCTGAAGCGGCTGTCCCTCTATAAGCTCCGGAGCAAGGTGGCGATCGAAGTAACCGGGATCACCGCCGTGCGTGGCACTGGCCCCGTGCCGGAGGGTGCCATGACTGATCCTCGGCATCCAAGCTTGGGATGGCGGCTGTATGGCGCAGACGCGAAGGACGACACCGACTGGGATGCCCTTCGGGTCGCCCATTGCATTCCCGAGGCGGGGCGCGAATTGATCCCAGAAGAGACCTACATCCTCGAGGCTGGTTTTGAGAGGCTCAACGGCGTTGACTTCAAGAAAGGATGCTATGTTGGTCAAGAAGTGACCGCGCGGATGAAGCACAGAACCACCTTGCGCAAAGGACTAACAACCGTGACCGTCGAGGGTGATGCACCGATCGGCACGCCGATTGATGCCGATGGCAAGGCAGCCGGTGTTCTCTACACCCAGTCGGGCGGGAGGGGCATCGCGTATCTGCGGTTCGACCGTGCAACAGGCGCGATGGCGGCGGGCAACGCCCGTGTGACCCGCTGAGCGCTACACCTACTGAGCGGGCGTCCACCCACCTCGGGGCAGACGTAAAGACTGTTACAGAGCTCTCGGGCGGCGGTCTTTCAGAGGTTTGCAAGCTCACATTGAGCAGTGGCCAGACTGTTGTGGTCAAGCATGCCCATCTGGCAGCGGAAGAGGCCTGCATGCTGCGAATGATTGGCGCCACCGGCTGCCCTGCACCCGAGGTGATCTTCTCCGAGGCCGATCTGATGGTCATGTCGCACCTGCCAGCGGGCGCCGCGCCAGATCCTGCGGCCTGGGCTCAGGCTGGCGGTGCCGTTGCCCAGCTTCACGCAGCGCGAGGGAACATGTTCGGCTGGGGCCAAGACCATGCGTTTGGCGCCCTTCCGATCCACAACGAGGCAATGGACGCCTGGCCGGCCTTTTGGGCCGAAAGGCGACTGTTGGACGCCTCTTCCACCCTGCCCGCTTCTTTGGCCAAGAGGCTCGAGGCGCTCGCGCGCGACGTGACCAATCGTCTCCCAATGCACCCGCCGCCCGCGCTTCTCCACGGGGATCTATGGGCCGGGAACCTTCTTTTTGGGCCGGAGGGCTTCTCCGGCCTCATTGACCCCGCATGCAACTACGGCGACCCTGAGGTGGACCTTGCCATGCTGACCCTCTTTGCCCGACCGGACGCCGCGTTCTTCGGGGCTTACGGTGCGCTCGACCAGGGCTGGGAGGCACGGCGGCCGATATACCAGCTTTGGCCCGCGCTCGTGCACCTTCGGCTCTTTGGCGATGGATATCGGCCGCTTGTGAACGGTCTCTTGGAGGCCTGCGGCGTTTAGGCGCGCTCCGAGTATTCCATGGTTTCGGTGTTGATCACCACGGCTTCGCCTTCTCCCACAAAGGGCGGGATCATCACGCGCACACCATTGTCGAGGACGGCGGGTTTGAACGAGTTGGCCGCCGTCTGACCCTTCACCACGGGCTCGGTCTCAACGATTGTGCAGGTCACTTTCTGAGGCAGCGACGCATTCAGCGCCTCGGCCTCGTAGTACTCGATCTTGATGGTCATGCCGTCTTGGAGAAACGGCCGCCGTTCGCCAAGGATATCGGCGTCGAGCTCCACCTGGTCAAATGTCTCGGTGTCCATGAACACCAGTTTACCGTCTGATTCATAAAGGAATTGCTGGTCCTTTTGCTCCAGTCGCACGCGCTCGACCTTGTCAGCCGACCGGAACCGTTCGTTGAGTTTTGACCCGTTGCGCAGGTTTTTGAGCTCAACTTGAGCAAACGCGCCACCTTTTCCTGGCTTCACATGGTCCACCTTTACGGCGGCCCAAAGACCTTCGTTGTGCTCGAGCACATTGCCCGGACGGATCTCGTTTCCGTTGATTTTCGGCATGGGTCTATTCTGTGGCCAGAGCGTGAGGAAAGTTTGACGGACCCTATATCTTTGCTCAGATCGGCTGACAACCCGGTGGATTTAGTACGTGGCCACGGCCCGCCATGATAAGAGCGCATGGCAGGCATGCAAAATTGTCCTAGCAGAATCATCCATCAAGGGGCATAAGAGACGGCACGCCAAAATAATAAGAGCAACAATAACAGGATCACAGATGATCGACTTCGTAGACGGCACGGCGTTCAACAATGAGCAAGGTAATCGGGCGCGAAAGCTCTTCGCGGCCGTCGTGCTCGCTGCATTGGACGATGCTATTGCCGATGACAAGAAATACGGAAACGGCCCCGAGCAGATCGCCCGGTGGGCACGCTCGCGCGATGGTCGCGAGGTACTAACGTGCGCGGGCATCGATCCCAATGAGCGCGTTGTAACGGGCCTGATGGATTTCGTTGCAAAGGGTGTCCGGACGTCGGTGGCCCTGTCGCGTGAGGAGAGCGAACGTCGCCAAGCAGCGGAGCAGGCCAGAGCAGCAGCCTAAGCGAATACGCTTTAGAAGGTATTGGCGCGCCCGTCGCTGGCGCGCTTTTTCTTTATGGGTCTCAGAGAATTAGCCGCCAAATGATCGTTGGCAGGAGTTGCAGAACAGCCCCGAGCGCAATCAGCACTCGGGCAACAAATCCCTGGAACCTGCGCCAAAGCACAAACAGGCATCCCGCACATGCCGCCCATTCAATCCAGCCGACGATGTCGCCGTGATGCGCCCTGTCCCAGTAGCTAAAGGGGCTGATGAACACCCAGTCCGTGAGCGGCCAGAAATGGGGTCGGGCATCGTGGTTGTGAAGCGGAAAGTCGAGCGCGAGGTGCAGGAGCGCCGCCGCGCAAAACACCATCCAAATATCGTGCCGGCGCCAGATCGACAGGGTCAGCGCCACCCCCCACAGAATGAAGGAGTTGTCGATGGCAAAGACCTGTTGCCATGCCGGCGAGTAGTAAAGCTCCCGAAAGACTGTTTGGGCGGGGATGCCCAAAAGCAGGGTGGAGACTGCTGTGAGAGCGTATAGCGAGAAATCCGGCGCAAATCCGCCCATGAGCGCCGCAAGTGAACGTCGCCTGTTATCGGGCTGTGCGAATGCCGTTGCCGCAAAGATAAGATGCGCCGGCGTATTCACCGGTCGCCCAAGGGATCAGTCCAAGTCTCGGGTGAGCAGTGCTCGGTGGATTTCGCGACGAACAAGTTTGCGGACATTGCGCGTGATCCGCTCGCCCAAAACGCCACGGAGTTCCGCACGGACCATTTCCGCAACGATATCGCGAAGCTGCTCCTCGTCCACTTCGGTCGCATCGAAGCTCCGGCCCGACGGCGGCGTCGGCTCCGCCTCATTGGCGGCGGGCTCATGCGCGACGGGATCTAGCGGCGCAAGACTGACGGTCGCCGGCGCCGTCGCTGGTGCCGCGGTACTTGTCGTGTCCTCCAGAACAAAGCGCTTGGGTGTCTCATTGTCGACGAGTTCACTGCCGTCGGGTTCCCAGTCGCTCGGACGGCTACCCACGGCACGCTCTAGCTCGGCGATCCGTTGCTCCAGGGGCGTCGGCTCACGGCGCGGCTTTGTGGGGCGCGTGGATGGCCCGTCGACCCGAAATGCTGGTGTCAGCAAAAGCCGCTCGACGACGCTTCCGGTGTTTGCGTTGCTGATTTCTTCACTCACCAGACGCCGGACGGATGTCAGGATCGCCTCTGTCTCGCGCTGCTGGTTCGTCGTCGCCATAAGAGACTCACTCCATACCAACCCCCGATATAAGGTAGCCTCTAGCGCTACCCTACACAACCGGTCGTGGTTCAGTTCTTCCCGAGGCTTTTTAGTACGCGATCAAGTCGCTCGCCTTGGGGGCTGACAAAGACGGTCGGGGCGTTCTTCACCACGTTGTAGTAGGCTGCGGGATCATACCGAGCAACACCAAGACCAAGATGCTCGGCCGTTAGCAGGCCCATGGCGGACAATAGCTGATATTGCGCCAGGATTAGATCAATTTCAGCGGAAATCAGGTTGGTTTGCGCGTCGAGCTGTTCCTGTTCCAGGTCCAATACATCGAGCGTCGTGCGCGATCCGACAGCGAACTCTTCTTGAGCGCCTCGGAGCGCGAGACTTGATGCACGCACCTCCTCCTCCGAGGCCGTGCGGGTTGCCCGCGCCACGCCCACATCGGCCCACGCATTCCCGACGGATTGCTCGACATTCTGCACGGCCAGGTAGAGCCCAGCGCGCGACGCATCACGGTTGGCCTGGGCTTCCCGGATCAGCGACGTCAATTGACCGCCCTGGTAGATGGGCCCTGAAAGCGTGATGGCCACGGACTCGGTCCCATCCCCGTCATCATCGACCCCAACCTGGGCAGTTGCATTGAGCGAAGGTCGCAGTGATCCTCGGGCGGCGGCCACACCGAGCTCGGTGGCGGAGACCTGGTGTTGCGCTTGAAGGATATCGGGATGGCGCTCGCGCGCGACCGCACGGGCCGCGTTGAGCGACGCAGCGGTTTTGGGCGCGGCACCGGGCGGAGACAGAGCCCCCGGAAATCCGCCGGTCACCGCATTGTATTCCTCGCGCGCCTGGGCCAACGCACCCTCCGCCGCGGCCAAACCCGAGCGGGCAGCGGCCAGGCGGGCCTCCGCGATTGACACATCCGTTCGGGTCACCTCTCCCACCTCGAACCGGTCCCTGGCTGCGCGAAGCTGTTCACCGATGACGCGAACATTGTTGTTCTGGAGGCTCACGAAGGCGTTCTGGCGACGCACGTTCAGGAAGGCGGCCACGCCCCGCAACAAGACCTGTTGCTCGATGCTTCGGAGCGCCTGGCGGGTGGCGAGCACGGTTTCCTTTTGCGCGTCGATCTGCGCGCGCGTGCGGCCGAAATCGTAAAGAAGCAGACTAAGGGAGACCGACAGCCCCCCGGTCAAGTCATCATCCACCAGCTGCGTGTCGGCCCAGGTTGCATCCAGGGCGTAGGAGATAATCGGTCTGAGTGTCGCGACGGCTTGGGCGACGTCCTCGTCGGCCGCCCGCAAAAGCGCGCGGTTCTGGTCTAAAAGCCCGCTGGTCTCATAGGCTGCGCTCAGGGCCTCGCCGAGCGATTGGCCGCTGGCGGGCAACCCTGCGATTGACATCGCAAGCCCCAACGCAAGGGGTCGCGCTATTTCGAACGTCCAACCCATCATCTTCTCCGCTCCTCTAAAGCGCGAACGTCGCGTGCGTCTCAAACCCGGTCAGAACCGGTGCCGCGGCGTTAAACGCAAATCGCCAACTTAAACTGCCATCGAGCCGGTAGCCGATCCGGCAGGTCCCGAGGGCCCCCTCCATAAAGAGCGCGGCGATCCGTCCGCCATCCTTGAGCTGTTCTGCCACCCTGTCCGGCAAGGTTTCGATACCGCCTTGGATCAGGATGACATCATAGGGTCCGTGTTCGCCGGCGCCCTCGGAAAGCGGGCCTTCTACGATGGCGGCATTATCCGCGCTAACTTCGGAGAGCGCTGCGCCGGCATCCCTGGCAAATTCCGGGACCTCTTCGAGGGCAACGACGACCTCCGCAAGACGCGCCAGCACCGCCGCAGAATACCCAAGACCGGTCCCGATATCGAGCACCACGTCGTCTTGCCCGACATTGAGTGCATCGAGCATCTTGGCAAACGTCCTTGGGTCCAGCACCACCCGGCCGCCGCCCAGGGCCAGGTTGTCTCCAAGATACGCCGCCTCGCGCTGCGCCAGAGGCACGAAAAGCTCCCGTGGGACCGTGAGCATCGCATCAATGATAGGAAATTTGGTGACATCCGCTGGCCGGACCTGCGTATCGACCATCATCGTCCGGCGGCTGGCGAAGTCCGTCATGCTCCTAAACTCATTGGTTCAGATACCTCCAGACGCTTGCCATATAATGCCACCCCGGGCAACAGCTGCGGATGTCCGGTACGTCATCCAAGCACATCCGAGCCCCCGCGCAGGCTTGGCCAAGGGACGCACGAATGCAGAAATCCAAATAGGTGGTCGTCGTGCCGCGTTCTCGCGAGCGGCGCAAGGCATAGGGTCCAAGCCTTGCGAGGGGTTGTGCGGCCGGTCCGCATGCCAATGGCAATACGCATCTGCCAGCACCCGTCGCGGCTCGACCGCACGTCTCGTTGAAGGCTCGGGGCGCGTCTCATCTCGAAGTGGAAGGCACTCGTCACAAGTCCTAAACGCTTCTTAAGCAGCGACAATACGCCCGCTTGGTCTCGCGGCTTTTGAGACGGTCTTCGCGCGTGGTCTTAAGTCTGCCGAACCGCTACCCGAGCTGCTCTCCGCGTCCTGGAGGCTCACCGCCATAGACGCCTCAGCGCACAGCGCGGGACGCTGCAAACCCTTGCGACGCTCTCAGACGCCACCTTTTGGCCAAAGTCATTTGCTTTGGTGCGGTATGGTCACCCGTTTTGAGCAGGCCCAGGGCCTTAACACAGTCGTGGGCGTCGTGCTCGGGCTTGTGGCAATCCTCTTTCTGGTCATCGCCCTCGTCGTTGCAGTTGATCTCGGCCGCCATGCCACAAGCGATCCGACTGTTCTGCCATTCATTTTCGTCCCGGCGATACTTGGGGTCAGCGCGCTCGCCGCGGCAGTTTGGGTGTCACGGCGCGCGTACCGCCACGGGCTGATCCTTGAAATTGGCGATGTTGTTGGGTTCCAAGTTCTTTGGTTCTTTGGTGGGCGAACAACTGGGGCGATTTCTTGGGGCGATGTGGAGAAGATCATCTACACCGACGCGCCGCGAAGGGGCGAATGGCTCAGGTTTTACGCCCATGACCGGAGCGTCGCCTGGCATGGTCAGGTTCTGCCTCTGCGGGGGAGCGATGCCGACATGGAGACGCTTTTACCTGTGCTTGACGATAGCGCGCGCCGTGTGGGCTTGAAACTCGATCGCGTGAGCCTTGTCTCGCTTGTTGTCTACACAAGGGCGGTTTGGCAACTCAGCCCGTCGCGTGCCGAAGCCTAGATCAACTGCTGTTTCTCGCTCCAATCTCGCGTCGTCCACGTAAGCTCAGGTCCGCGACCAAGCCGCTGGTGTCCCGCAAGATCGCGGGGCGCTGAGCGTCCCATGTAGACGGCGTGCATTCGGGGGAGGTTTGTCGTGAGCGGCGGTGTGGCCTGCGCCGCAAATTCAACGTTGTCAAAGCCCGCTACCAAGACGTCTTCGGGAACGCCTAAGCCTCGCGCCCAACGAAGATCGCATAGCCACTTTCGGTGGTTATGGCATCCGGTGCGCCGACACTGCGGCGCACCGGTTCGGCCAGAACACCATCCAGACGCTGCAGTGTGAGAAAACTGTCCACGGTCAAACAACTGACGGCGGCGACATGACGGTAACTCAATTGCGGAGTGTTTTGCGCGAATTTCGCTGCGGCGGAGACATCGTCAAAGCCTACGGTAGGATGCGCCTTCGTTCTTTGTCCGCATCAGAACACCGACCAAATTTGAACACTCCGACCTCAGGGCCCGGGTCACGTCCTTGCGGACATCCCCCAGTTCCTGCATTGCGACTTCGAGACTTGCACGCTTGTCCGGAGAGACGTTGTTCGGATTGTTCAGCACGCGAGAGAACGTCGCGGGAGCGCAATCTGCACGGTGTGCAACTTGGGTTAGCCGGCAGGAGTTCCGCATTCTGCGCATAACTGGGAAGCAGGATTTTTGGAGAAAGCCACATTGAAAGCCAAGGGCACCCGGTCATTTTGGAGGCGCGTCTCTGTTTGGCCAAAGGCGCTATCCCTGAGATCTTGATCGCGATGATCTGCGTTAGTCTGGCCCATTTGATCTTCAGATAAGTCGTCGCTGCGTCACGTCCGTTGTCGTAAGGAATGGCGCGCGGCTGGTTCGTCTGAGCCTAGTGTTGTGACGGCACAGTTCGCCTTTCGCGCGACTTCGTCCTGGACGCCGACCTTTTCGTACACGTGTTGCCGTCTACGGCGCATCGCAGATTTAGAACGTTCGTCGGCCCTTGGCTCGGAGCAGTCGCAGGAACGGTCCGCAACGCCATCCTGCTGGTTCTCAGCATGAACGAGTTTTAGGGCTCGGCCAAGTTGGACGTGTAGTTTTCGTGGATCCATATCGCCATCTCTACCTCGATTGGCTTGATCATCCTTTTTCGCGATGAGCGCATGCTCCGGCCCATGTGCTCATAACCCGATCAAAAGGAAGATGGCTGACGCCGGCTGTCCTCTTCCCCACCTTCTTTGTGCTTCTCACTCGTAATCTCCCAATCCCCTTTGCGAGAGCCTTGGTTGGCTTCATTCGCGCCGGGAAAGCGCATGTCTCCATCATATCCAGCATGTTTGGAGGCCTTTTGCGGTCGACAACGGCCGATGCCTCTGCGCTTGGGTGGGTCATCGTCCCGGCAACGCAAAAGACTGGGAGCGACGCGGATTGGCTGAAGGGGTCAACGCCGCGCCCATTTCAACAAGACCAACCTTCTAACCAGCGTTAAGACGGTCATCTTGGGTTCAATCGGGAATGCCTCTACCTCGCCGCTTTTCTTTGGGTTCGTGTGGCATGCCGCCATCGGGTGGTCCGGTTTGATTGTTAGTGCATCGTGGGCCTTTGGTCTGTCGGCATGGTGCTTTCCGGCGCAGGTGGCCGATATCCCAACGCGCTATGTGGCCTGACGGTGTTGTAGTGAACGCGCCATGGTCCG
>JBCCKB010000057.1:0-12468 GCA_039027595.1 Pseudomonadota bacterium
GAATGGGCATCCGCCGCCCACGCCCTTGAGACTCAAGGCTTTCTGTCGACCCGGCCATGCGGATCGGGTACCATAGAAATTGATTTGTTCGCTAAATGTTCTTATCTGGGCGAGCAGGAGGAAGGCATTGGGCAAGATCGGCGCGGCGATACTCGGGGCAATCATCGGTGGGTTTGCCGCTGTCGCCGCAATCGTGTTCTGGTTCGGTTGGGGCTCCGGGCGCAAGAACAAGCTGCCCACATCGACCTGACGAGGGCGGACTACGTTGACCTACTGCTGACCGTGGCGACGATCTTCCTTGGTGCAGTTGGCCTTGTGTGACGGTCGGCGCACTCGTCATAGGTCTGGTCGCCCTCAAGACCCTGTGCGAGATAAAGGACGAGGCGGCGGACGATGCCAAGGATGCGGCTGCCGACAAGATCAACGAGACAATTGCCGCTAAGCTGGAGCCCAACGTAAAACGCGAAGGTGCAGGAGGCGCTTCCGACAGCGCTCCAAGCTGCCCTGCTGAATGACGAGTTGGGCCACAAGATCCTGAGCGAGATGGCCCAGCGGGGCGAACTCGATGAAGTGCTTGAGCGTGTCGCGATGCGGATGCAGGGCGGCCTGTCAGAGCCAGACCCGGAAAACTCGGACGAATTCATAGACACTGAAGGAGGAGAAGCCTGATCAAACAGGAGGGAGAAATCATGGATGGACATACGCACAACATGACGGCGTCAAACGACTGGGAGGTGAAGTCGCCTTCTCGGGAATATCTGAACCTCTCGCCCGAGGTTCGGGCCGATTTAGCCAAAAAAACCCGCTGACTTGGACGTGTGGCACTCGCTGCTTCTTCCCTATCCGAACGCAAACCCGTGCCACTTAATGGCGGATGCGTCAATTGAAAGTGCCCGAGAACAGATCAAGTGGGCACGAGAACATAATCGCAGCTTCTGATTGAGGATGAGCATGGCCCCGGGCGTAGGTCTGGGTATTCCGACTTGGATGCCAAGCTTGGTAGCCGAGCTGACCAATGAAGGGGCTGTGGACTACGCGGTGGTGTTAGATTTTGGTCTGGTTGAGAGCGCGATGGACGTTGCCCCGTTGGCGACGGGATACATTTCCAGCTTCTTTTCGGGGATACCTGCGGAAATCCCGCTTGCTGTTTGCTGCACCACTTTCCCCAGCGACTTTACAGTATTCGATGGGATCGAAGAACTCGGGTTTTCCAACCGCAACCTGATTGCCCAGATCAGGCAGGCGACCAACCACCCGAGGATCATCTACGGTGACTGGGGCTCAACAAAGCCCCGTGCATACGGATACGGCAGCCAACCGAAGAACCGGATTGACTACCCAACAGACAACGGCTGGGTTTTCGCGCGCGACCAAAATGATCCAATTTCATTTCAGGTCGGGGCGAAACGAATAACTGGTAGCCAGCATTGGTCCGGTGGCTTAGGTATTTGGGGCGAACAGTTGATAGAAGGTGCTGCCGCCGGACAAGCGTTTGCGATTGACTCGATGCCCAAGATGTATTCGGCGAGGATCAACATTCACCTTCACCGTCAAGCCTTCTACGGCCACCTGCCGCCGCCAGTAGCGCTCGATGAAGAATGGAGCGATGACCTTTGAAGAGTTCGCCGTGGGGCTCTTGACGGTTGACCAGTAGCCTCTGACTGTGAGAGGCAATGGCATCGGATGAGGCGGGTTAGCACGTCTGCCTCAGTAAGTGGCTCCGCCCAAAGCGACGAGAACCCGCCGACAAGAGCAAGCGCAACTAGGTTGCGCTGCCTGTCGGTCGACGTTCGCAGTGCTTGCCCGGACACGACATGCAGCGCTCCGAACTAAAGGAGCCAGACGGATGGCAAGTCTTGAAGAGACAGAGTTGACCTCTACCGAGGGAGCGCGCGCTGCGACGATCATAAACACAGCGCTTCGAATGTTCAGGGACAGCGCCCTTGAGATTATGGTTGGGACGCCCGAGCACTCGGATCACCTTTTTTCTGCATTCGAATTGTGACCTGTTCACCTCGTCCGAGGCCCTTTTGACGGCGGAAGGTGAGGTATGCGGAGCTGTCGAAACGGTCAACGAAGCAATCTCGGCAAATTGCGGACTGACTTTCACGTTTGGCGCTGAAAGCTTCGCCATGCGGTTCGCGGTCGAACAGTAGCCAAACACGCGCCGCCTGGCGCGGTGCCGGGCGCATCGAACTTGTGGTGAAGCGTTGGCGCTAGACCACCCCGGAAGCGCCGCGCCGGGACTGCCACGCGCGACCCTTTATCCGTGGGCTCGGTGACTGCACAATCCGCCAACCCCGCATCCGGTCGGTTGCGGGATCAGTGTGAGGTTCCGGTGGCGCGGGCGAGGAGGTTCCAGCTTGCGCGGAACATGCCGTCGCCCAAGAGTGCCTCACGCCCGAACCTGTCGATACCGAGGCAGTAGCCGACCTCGGGCGTGCGGGCCATGTCGATCCAGACCTTGCGGCTGCCGCAGCGGTGGGGCATCAGGCCGACGAGACCGCCAAGGCGCGCCTCCGTCACACCATAGAAGCGCGCGAAGCGGATCACGTCCCGGGGCCTCCGCCGTTGCCGCCACCTGCGTCGCGTCGTACCCCGAGAAGGGCGCGTTATGCCGGGTGGCGAGGCCGTTTGCGACCGCAATCGCGGCGGCACCGTCGGCGGCCTCGACAATGGCGCCATGTAGCGCGGCGGGGTTCTTGAGGTGCTCGGCCCCCTTGGGCCGGGTCACGAGGTAGAGGGGCATCAGGTAGTCTCCTTTTTGCTGTTGAGCCCGAGGCGTATCTTGTCGAGCGGGCTGGAGCGCCCGCGCTCGAAGTCGCGGTTGGCGACGATGGCCCGTTGGACCGTCTCGCGGACGCGGGCGATGCCGTCCTGAACGGCGCGGGTCTCCTCGCCCACGAGGCGCTCGGCGAGGTCCTGCGCGCTGACGGGCCGCGAGCGCGGGGGCATCCGGTCCAGCAGCGTCATGACGGCGGCCCCGAGGGGCTTGTTCTTCGTCGCCACGGCGAGCGCCGCCATGTTGCGGAGCTGGACCATGCCGGAGCCGTCGAGCTGGGCGAGGTAGTTGGTGCGCTCGGGGGTCCCCAGCCCCGCCCGGGCGAGGACGGCCTGCGGCGAGGCGAACAGCGCGGCGGTGGTGGCGAGGTTGATGACCTCCGCCTGTGCCATCGGGAGCGCGGCGAGGGGCGGGATTGCGGTGCCGGTGGCTTCTTCGGGCTCGGGCATGGGGGCTCCTGTCTCGGGTTGCCGCCTTGCCGGAGCGCCTGTCGCTCTTGGCCTCGCCCTCCGTCGGGCGGCCTGTAACCTGCCGGAGACGATACCCCGCCGCCCAGTGGGCGGGCTACGGCGATTTATTGAGTCTCGGCCCACCACGCAGTCTGTGGGTGACCGGGCTGGCCCGGAGGAGCGCGCCCCGCGCGGGCTGACTGTTGGGGCAGGTGCGCCTCGGGCTCCTCCGCCGTGATGGCGAGCGCGTAGCCCAACACGACCGGCGGCGCGCAGGTGATGATCGCGGGGCCGGGTGCGGTGCGCCGCGCGGCGTGTAGCGGGGCTCCGCCCGGGCCTGATAGCCTAGGTTGCGCAGCAGCCCCGCCGCGTTCTGGTAGGCTGTGAGGCGGCACTCGGCCACGGCCTAGATCACCCGGCGGATCAGGCGCGGGGGCTCGGTGCTGACGAGATAGCTGGCCGCGTCCAGCGCGTGGTCGGGGCCGTCCGTCTGGCAGTCCTCGGGGTTGCGCTGCGAGCGCCCGAGGAACGGCACGGTGTTTAGGAAGTAGGCGCAGCGGGCCAAGACGTAGAGCCCGGGCCGCTTGCCGTCGCCCGCCGCCTGCATCAGCTCACGCAGCTTGGGCAGGCGCAGCGTCCGCCGCCCCTTCACGGACGGCCAGAAATGAACGCCCTCGCGCCGGAACAGCTCCGACACCGCCGCCTGGTCGGACGCCTGCGAGGCGAACTGCGCGCAGTCGAGGATGCCCGAGGCGCGGCGGGCTGGGATGCTCCAGTGGTCCAGCCGGTCCAGAACGTCCGCCGCGACCTCCGACACCGGCGCGCGGGTCCCGGCGTTCAGGTCATCGAGCCGCACCGTGTGGACCTCATCGAAGATGAAGAACGACCCACGCGGCATGAACGTGCCCGAGACCTCCGCCCCGGGCGAGATGCCCGCGAACAGCACGACCGCCGGGGCCGTGGTGCCCCAGTCGCAGGAGAAGCGGATGGCCCAGTTGACCGGCTGGCTGAACGGCCTGTCCGCCGGGTCTGGCGGTGCGACCACGTTGCGCGCCTCATCGAACACGCCGCCGAAGTAGTCCCCGGCCACCGCCGTCCAGTCGCCGTCGATCCACGCCTGCGCCAGCCCCGGGTCCACCTTGGCGATGGCCGCGAGCTGGGCGGCGTACTCCTCCGGCAGGCGCGGGTTGTCGGTCAGCCGCGAGGGGCAGCGGACGTAGGTGCGCCCGGAGACAGGGTCCTCCACCGGTGCCCAGGCAGGCCGCCCGAAGATGAAGCGCCGCGCGATGGTGGCGTGGCCCGGCCCGCCTGGGTTGGCGGTCATGATGAAGCGGCAGGGCACGCCCGAGGGCGAGCGCAGGCAGCCGCGCAGGAAGTCGAACAGGCTGAGGTCCGCGTACTGCCCGACCTCCTCGGCCACAATGCAGTCGAAGCTCTTGCCCTGAAGCGGCAGCAGGTCGCGCTGGGCCTCAAGGTTGCGCAGCTCGACATAGGCCCCGTTTGGCAGCCGGAAGACGTGCTCGTTGGCGTTGTGCCGCGCGCCGTTGCCGTAGCGCAGACGGAAGATGGACAGCAGCTCATGCTCCAGCTCCGACAGCGCGCCCTGCGTCCGGCGGGTGATGAGCGTCCGCGACTGCGCACCCCACCGCTCCGCCCGGCGGAACACCTCAAGGATCACCGCATAGGTCTTGCCGCCGCCCCGCCCGCCGTCCAGCAGCAGGTCCCACTCCATGGGCAGTGACAGGACCCGCGACTGGAACGGCGTCGGGGAGATGTCGATGGTGGAGGCGGCGCTGAGCATGGGACGAGGATAGCCCGGGAGGAAAAAGGGCGCGCCCAGAAGTTCTTGTACTGTTCAGTTCACCTAATCAACTGTTCTAAGAATTCCCGGACCCTTGGGGCAGAAACCTCCTGAAGCCTTGTGCCTATATCTCGTGCGGGCTTCTTCTTGAAAGTCTCCGGTTCGAGCCTCTGCTTAAGATAAAACGCAGCCCAAACACTGGCAGCGAGTGGCGCGTGAGAGTTTGAGAGCCTTTTCAAATAGTATCCCGTCGCAGGCCCAGAACCACCATAGTATTTTTCGGAATTTTCCAGGTTTCGCTCGATTTCTTCTTGGCTTGAGTTCTCCAGCATGAATACGATTAGATCACCGCGTCCCGCCTGGTTTTCGACCGCCAAGGCCAGACAGCGACGCACAAGCCAATCAAGAGCATGGAAATTTTCTTCAAAAATGTCCATGAGCTGACTTGCCATTTTTGAGATGGTGTTGTGGTTCTTCTGATGAATATTCGGGTTTAAGATCAATGATGCACAATCCGCACGTAACCCGTTCGGTACGGACTCATTGAGAATGTTGGCTAACAACAAGTCAAAGTCCGAAGGCGTAGTTCTGCTGCGAACTTCAGCCATCAAGTCATCGTCAAAATCAATATCAAGCTTTTCTGGTAACGGCTTGCCGGTTCGTAATGCCTCCAAGAAGTTATCAGCAATCAATCCATACGCTCGGCTGGCTCGGAATTTTGGCGGTGGTGGTCGGCTCGCCTTAAGTGTCCGATCTGAGGTCAGGTGAAGAGCAAACAGCGTCGTGGATCTAGCCATCCTTGGCTCGCAAAAAGATGAACCAGGATGAGCAATGGAGTCAGATAGCAGATCGAAAAAGGCCTTTATAAGCGCTCGCTCTTTTGGGGTTAGCACTTTCATCTCGGCAGCTCTATTAAGGCAGTCAGTGAAGTTTGTTGTTTGTCCAGCCAATCTGGTTACACGATTTCGATCTGCCCATTCACGAAAGAATAGTTCGAGAATTCGACGGCAGTCCTTGATCGAGTAATTTCTCGAATTGAGTGTCGCAGCCTGCGAGATCATGGACTGCGACATGCCCATTTTTTCGAGCTTCTCAGATAAGCGGTCCTTGCTTCTCTTGTTGGCCATTTTCACCTCACACTTACCCGGCACGAAGCTAGGTTAAGTGAGGAATGACAATCAAGGCTGTAGACCATTGACTCAATCAGTTCTGACGATGGGCTACTTAATCCCCGGCGTCACGTCCACCATGCGCTGGTACTCCTCGGGGGTCATGGCGGAGGGCAGGTTGATGTTGACCTGCACGTTGGTGCTGCCGCCCTCGGGTGCCTCTCCCTCGCGGTAGGCGTGGCGCGCCTTCAGCGCGAAGATCACCGCCGTCACGTTGCCCTCCATCGCCAGCTCATGCAGCTTGGCGACCAGTTTGTCGTGCTCCTTGGCGCGGCCCCGGTCCAGCGCCTCCTGCACCTCGGGCTGGCGCTGGCGGCACCCCATGAAGGCGTCCTTGCCCATGCGCAGGGCCTTGGCGATGGTGGCGACGGCCACGCCGCGCTCCGCCAGCTCCTCCACGACCTTGAGGCCCCGGCGTCCGATGCGCCACTCGCTCTTGCCCGCCGCGTTCACGACGCGCCGGGCCGGTATCTCAGGCGCTTGCTCCATCGGCCTCCCCCTTCATCTCATTGGCAACCCGCTGGACCACCGACTTGCCCACCCGCAGTTCGCGGGCGATCTTGTTGATGCCTAGGCCCTGCGCCCGCAGCGACCGGATGGCCTCGCAGGTGCCGTCCCCGGTCGGGGGCCGCCCGATGTGGGTGCCCCGAAGCCGGGCGCGGGCGAGCCCGGCCTTGGTGCGCTCCACCACCATGTCGCGCTCAAAGGCCGCGAACACCGACGCCATGCCCAAGAGGGCGCGGCCCGCCGGGGTGGTCGTGTCCACGGCCTCACGGTCAAGGTAGAGGTCGCAGCCGATCTGGCGCAGCTCCTCGAACAGGCCCGCAAGGCCATGCAAGCTCCGCCCGAGGCGCGAGACATCGACGGCGGCGATCAGGTCAAACCGGCGGCGGCGCGCGTCGGCCACCATCGCCTCCATAGCGCTGCGCGCGCCTCTCGGGGCCACGCCCGAGACAGTCTCATCATAGGTCGCCACGACCTCCCAACCCGCGCACTCGGCCACCTCCCGGAGCCGGATGAGCTGGTTCTGGGTGGTCTGTTCGCCAGTGCTGACGCGGGCGTAGAGGGCGGCGCGTCGGGGTCTGTCGTTCTCCATTTCTCGGGCTCCTCGGGCTCGGTGCAAGTGCGGGAACGTAACGTGAACGCTGTGTGTCCGTCTAGCCCGGGAAGGGTCCGTTAGGCGGGCCGGTTTCTTGTTGTTCGGAAAGTCCAAGGATCGTGGGGCTTTTCGCGTGGCGCGCGGATAACCCTTTCCGGGCGGCCCGACTTATCCCCGGTGCGCCGATGGCCTGCCCCTTTTATGCAGCGGCAGGCGCGTGTTGCTGTGTTCCCCGCCCAAATACACCCGAGCGCGAGCGCCTTACCGTTCCTACCGTTCTCGCGCATGGCCCGAGGAGAACGGTAAGCCGTCCACCATCGGCTAACGCCCAGAGGAGAAACGCTTTTCGGCGGGTCCATACCGTTCTTACCGTTCTTACCGTTTTATCTCTCACTCAGGGGAGAAGACAGAAGGAGCGCCGGGAAGGGGACGTAGAGACGCTAGAAGGGTAACTTGCCGCGAGAACGGTAGGAACGGTAAGAACGGTATGCCCAGCGCATAAGCCCCAGCGGGGGCAGGCTTTTCTTACACCGGCGGCCCTTACCGTTCTCACCGGCACCATGCGAGAACGGTAGGCGGGCCACGCAGAACGGTAAGCCGCCCGCTAGAACGGCATCTCATCGCCCCAGGTCTCAGCGGTCGGCACCGGCACAACGTCCCATTCAGCCTGCGCGTCGTCACCCCAGTCAAAGTCCCGCCCGTGCATCTGCGACCACCATTCGCGCGCCGTCGCGAGCGGCGGCAGCCACACCCCACGCGCCGTCTTTCCGGCGATGCTGATGCGGTCGGTCTTCTGGACGCGCCCGAGCCTCTTCAATTGATGGCCGAGTGACTTTTCGAGGCCCGCAGCTTCACCTCGTTGGATCTTGCCGCTGGCAATCGCTGCCTTCGCAAGTGCACCAGAAGGGATGAAGACACGCCCACCATCGTCGGGCACGTCGACAGTTACGCCATTGCGCCAGATTTCCGGCGTCTCACCCGAGGCGAGCATTTCATGGATGACCCGCGCCGCGCCCGTAAAACTACTCTCCACTTGCTCTGCCAGTGCCGCGGTCTGGGGTCGGTCCCGGTGCTCGAAACCTGACAGGTCGCGTTGCATGAGAAGGTGTGCGAATGCCTCGCACCCGCCGCCCTCCCACTGCTCGACCAACGCATGGAAGAACACACGGTCGCTGCGCCGTGACGGCGACACGTCGAGTACGAGCCAGCGCCGGTCGTCAGCGTCCGTCGCCACGATGTGCGGATTGTTCGACGCAAGGATCACGGCGAAGTGGTTGGGTGCAGAGAAGCTGTCCACGCCCTTCGGCTCAATGCGGATGTGCGTCTGGGTCAAAAGCGTCTTCAGCCGACCCACCATGTTGGTGCTGGTCGCCGCCGCGATCTCATCCGCGAACACAAGCAGGGCCTGTTGAAGGTGTGCGTTGAAATTGCCCATCAGGCCCCGCTGGTCAGAGACGGCGACGAAGTGCCGCCCGAACAGCTCACCGAACTTCTCGGCAAAGAGGGACTTGCCAACGCCCTGCCCGCCGCGCAGTGCAATCGATGTTTCGAGCTTGGCGCCCGGCTGCTGGAATTTCAGCGCCATCCAGTTCAGCAGGTACTCATAGACCTCGCTGTCACCGGCGGCGATGACGTCCCGGATCAAATCGAGGAACAAGCAACAATCACCTGGCGCGGGTACCACGGCGGGGCCACGCCATAAGTTGTAGACACCTTCAGGGGTTTCAGCGCCGGGCATGAATTCGACCCGCTCGAAGTCGCGCCGCTGAGGGTGCTTCATCCACCACTCGGCCAGCGGCTTCTTCACATCGTTCTTGTCCTTGTCTTCAGCGACCTTCACAGTCCGGTTTGCATACCAGTCGAAGAACTCGGTCTTCTTCAAGAACTCTGGCAGGCCGTCGCTGCGCTCGACCAAGACCCGGACCCGCCCGCCGTACTTCACCATCGCATGGCGGGCGTTCATCTCTGCAAGCTCGGGTTCGACTGCTTCCGCCCGCGCGCGCCCGATCTGCCGTGCCGCGTATCCTTCAGTGTTTGGCTGTTCGTGGACGTGGGCGCTGATCTCAAATTCGCGGTCAAGGATCACAGCGGCCATTTGCTCGTCGCTACACTCCGCCCTCACCATCTCGCAAAGCACCGCAAAGAGCACCTCTGACCGCGAGGGGTATTTAGTTGGATCGTCAGGGTCGTCACCGTTGACGATGAGCATCCGGCAGCGGTCGCTGATTTGTAGCTTCTCAAGTTCAACTTTCGGCAAATCGGCAGGCAGCTCTACAGAGTTGCCATTGAAGTCCCCTCGTTTTGGCAACTCAACATCCGGGAAGGCTTCCAGCGGGTATCGGCGCGACCATTCGGCCTCGAAGACGCTGGTGACCGTAGGCACGCGGCCCCGCCCGCGCTTCTTCTTGTTCGGCACGTTGACTGTGCCTGGGAGCCTCATGATCCGGTCGGCATTGTGGCAGGCATCCGCCTGAAGACTCACCTCAACTTTAAGGTTCCGACCCTCAACCGTCGCAGCGAGCCGAGATTTGTGCGCGTTGACTTCTGCTCGCTCGGTTTCGGTCAGCGGCCCACGCACTTCGGGCTTCGCATCGCGCCAGAACAGATGGGCCAGTTCCGCCGATCCACCGACATCGGCCTCATCTTCCGACAGCCAGAAGCCCTGCATCCCCCCGCCGCTGTCAATGATGACGGTCGGGGGCGGATGATACTCCCTTAGCTTGCACACTGCCCGCGCGCGCTCGGCTCCAACATCCTCGCCCGGGCGCGGGTCAACGTCCACGTGGACCGCGCGTATCGCAGCGATGGCACCCTTGTTGGGCTTGCTCTCAACGTCGCCGTAGGTGCGGTTCACCGTGAAGTAGATGTTCTGCTTGCCGAGGCGCGCGCCGATCCAAGTGCGCATCTGTGCAATGGACGCGTCGGTCGCGTGGAATGTCTCGGTGGTGGTGCCGCCATCCGGCACGATGGAGGTCAGGACCCAAGGACCATCCCGGCACCAATCCATCAGGAAGGCCACAGCTTCATCCAACAACCTATCGGGCTCGCCCCGTTGGCTGAGGTCGGCTATATTCGGGGCGATGATGTCAGGGTGATGATTATCATGCTCTCCCTTGCCCCCGGTGCGCTGCCCTGCGCCGGGGGTTTCCTTTTGGTCGTCCATCAGTCGCCCCCGCCGTGTTCAACGAGGTGCTGGTCCATCCATGAGCGCAGGTCAGCCACGCGGTAGCGCACGAGCTTCTGGGATGCGCGCACGAAGGGCGGGCCACGCCGCTCCTTGCGCATCGTCTCCAATCCTGCCTCGGTCAAGCCAAGCAGGGCCGCAGCGTGGGCGGTGTTCAGATATTCCGGCGGCGGCGGGATGCGGCCCGAGGAGAAGCCCTCGGCCAACGCAGCCGCCACCTTCAAGGCGATCTCGTCAGTTAGGTCTGGGGTCACGGTCACTTGCGACACCTCCATTTTCACGGAGCTGCGCAATAAAAATGCGACAGCCCCGCTTGGGGTTGTCGCCATTCGGACGTGGGCTTGGCGCTGCTTCTGCCGGTTCCGCTCTGCCCCTCCCATCTATGCGGGGGCTTCGGCTTTCCGGGGCAAGTTGCCTCTGTCCTCGACGCGCGCGCAGCGCCTTGCCCTTGCGCGCACGTCGGCGTTTTCGAGTGTCGGTATACCCGTTTAAGCGCCCAGCCGTCTAGGACCTTGTTCTTGTTGCCGGAGGGGCTCCATCACGACGGCACTTATCCTCTCCTGGGCGAGGCAGAGCTGCTGCCATACGCCCTCGCGCGATCCGTATGTGCCGGAATGCGTGTCACCGCGCTGGCTGTGGTTCATCAATTTCCGGGACAAGTTCTCGCTCACGACTGCCCATTCACAGGCGTTTCGGTAGGTGTGGCGCAGGCCGTGGCCCGAACAGGGCAATTTCGGCTCAGTGGTCGCATAGAGCGACATTTGGCCCGCGAATTCACCATTGCCACGCTTGGCCTTAGACGGGTCACCGGGAAAGATCCAATCGCGGGCCAACACGGGCTGGTAGACGTTCGCAGCGCGGCGCGCACGGGCAAGGCAGGCCAGCATCGGGCGCGTCAGCGGGATGTCATATGCCCGCGCCTTGCCCCCTTTGGGCGTCGGGATGTGCAACCTGCGCCCGGCGACATCGAGATGGTCCCAGCGGGCGGTAGCGATGGCGCCAGCACGGCTGCCGGACAGCAAGAGGAACAGCTGGTACTCAGCGCGCACCCGGTTCTCCATCGCCAAGTATGCTGCCCACCATCCCGGCAGGTCATCCAGCGACATCGACTTCCTATCGCCCGCAGCCTCCTCGCGGTTATACTCGACGGCCTTAGTAGGGAACCGGCCCTCGGGGTTGGGCCGGATGTGCCCACGCTCAAGCGCCCAGTTATATATCACGCGCAGGGTCCGCATCGCGCCGTTCGCCGCATACTTGCCGCCGTGTTGCGGGTGCGTCTCGCGGGCCGTTATCGCATCGTGCCGCGCGGCCACGATCTTGCCGCCCTCCTCGGTGGCCAGGTCCTCAAGGGGCGTGTCGCGCCAGATGCCCAACAGGTGCTCAGACTCAACGGCATTGCGGTAGCTAGCGATGGTCGCGGGGCTTCGCTCAAGCCGCTCAAGGGCAGCCCGGTACAAATCCCACGCGCGGCCCAGGGTCAGCGCGCCGCCGGTCGGACCCGATCCCTCACCCGCTAAGATCAGGGCCAGCTCAGCATTCGCCGTCTCCCGAGCCTACTTCACCCCGACGTCAGGAAACGACGCAAACGCCCGCCGCACGGTCTTGCGCCGGGTCCGCATCCGCTCATCAACGACGCGCAATTCACGCTGCACGACCCAGCTCTTGGCGGTCTTGCCGATCTTCAGGTAGAGCCCCGCCTGCCCATCGTCTGCGATCAGCTTCTGTCCCGACGCAACGAAGGGGAAGCGGGCGGCCTTGGCGTCCGTCAGGCGGTCTCTCTTGGGGTACTCTGTCACTGGGCTCTCCAATCTGACGTAAGGCTCGCGTAAGGCTCGGGGTGCGTCAAGTCCTCTGTCCGCGCACGTTTATCGTCAGGTATTATAGCGCAAGTCGTTGTTTTTACTTGGCTTAGCCTACCTAAGCCGTCCACCAGCCGTCTAGCCCTAAGAACTGTTAATCAATTGGTCGTAGGTTCGATCCCTAC
>JBCCKB010000058.1:0-12296 GCA_039027595.1 Pseudomonadota bacterium
AACCTGCATTACAATATGTTCCCGCCCAAGGGAGGGCGCCGCGAGGATTGGGCCACCGAGGCGCCAAGGGTGACGGAGACCGTGCACGACCTTGTCGCTGAAATGGGAGGGACCTTTTCGGCCGAGCACGGGGTGGGCCGGCTCAAGGCGAGGGATCTCGAGCATTACGGGGATCCCGCAAAGCTCTCTGCAATGCGCGCGATCAAGTCCGCGCTGGATCCCTTGGGGATCATGAACCCGGGCGCGGTTCTCCGGGACTGAGGAGCGTCTTTTCGGCTTCGCTTCCCTTGGCGGTGCAAAGGGGGCGCTGAGCTAAACCAAGTGTTGGCGGGTCTTCCTCACTACCTGGTCAGGCCAGAGCGGTTGGTTGCCGGTCCGCCGGCGCGCGGCAGTCTAGGCGCCTTCGAAATCGCAGAGCGCGTGGACGTCGAACCCAAGAGCTTCGAGTTTCTGGCGTCCGCCGAGCTCGGGTAGATCAACCACAAAGGCGCAGCCGACAATGCTTCCCCCGAGCCGTTCCACCAAGGTGATGCCCGCTTCGGCGGTGCCACCGGTCGCAAGCAGGTCATCGACCAGGAGCACCCGTTCGCCCGCCTCGATTGCATCGTCGTGGATCTCGACCGTCGCATGCGCATATTCAAGCGTATAGTCTTCGCGGATCGTGGGCCCCGGAAGCTTGCCCTGCTTTCGGATCGGCACAAACCCCACCGATAATTGGTGCGCCACCGCGCCGCCGAGAATGAAGCCGCGCGCCTCAAGCCCCACCACCTTGTCGATCTCCGCACCCGCGTAGGGCGTCAGAAGCTGGTCGACACACATCCGAAGCCCCCTTGGATCGCCAAAAAGCGTGGTGACATCGCGAAACATGATGCCCTGGTGGGGGAAGTCTGGGATGGTACGGATGAAGTCCTTGACGGACATGCGCGTCGTTGGCATCGGCGGGTCCTCTGGGCGTTTTCAGGATCAGGAGATCACGACGGCGTGATCGGCGGATTTCCGCTTCTTTCTGCGCTGCGGCTGTGCTATAAAGTGCTTGTAGGGGGTGATTGAGTAATTCGTTTTTCCCTTCCTTCCGGGTCAGCAGCCTGGTGGTGCATTCAAAGGTAACGATCAATCGAGGGATCCGGAGACGGATCCCTCTTTTCGTTTGCACGCGTTGATCATGCGGCCAAGACCCGTCCCGCGACGGCGTCAAGGCGCGCGACCAGCTCCGGGTCGCGCTTGTCGGGCGCGGTCAAGATCGCATGTTCAAGCGCGCGGTCACAGCCGTGTGGGCAGGGCGCGCGCTCCGCGTCCGACGCCTTGGCCAGCGCGGCGATCAGGGCCTTTGCCTTCTCTGCGTTCCCGAGAAGGGTTTTGATGATCTCGGTGACGTCCACCTCTCCGTGGTCGGGGTGCCAGCTATCGTAGTCGGTGATCATCGCGACGCTGGCGTAGCAAAGCTCCGCCTCGCGCGCGAGCTTGGCTTCGGGCATGTTGGTCATGCCGATCACATCGCAGCCCCAGACGTCCCTGTAGAGCTTAGACTCCGCGAGGGTTGAAAACTGGGGGCCCTCCATGGCGAGGTAGGTGCCGCCGTCATGGACCGCGATGCCGGCACTGTTCGCGGCCGCGATGCAGGCCTCTCCAAGCCGGGGGCAGGTGGGATGCGCCACCGAGACATGGGCGACGCAGCCGTCTCCGAAGAACGACTTCTCCCGCGCGAAGGTCCGGTCAATGAATTGGTCGACCACGACGAAGTCGCCGGGCGCCATGTCCTCGCGGAAGGAGCCGCAGGCGGAGACGCTGATCACATCGGTCACGCCCAGGCGCTTTAGCGCGTCTATGTTCGCCCGGTAGGGCACCGTTGTGGGTGAGTGGACGTGGCCGCGTCCGTGTCTAGGCAAGAACGCCATGGCGGTTCCGCCAAGGCGCCCGGTGAGAACCTCGTCCGAGGGGGCCCCCCAAGGGCTTGGCACGGGCTGCCAACGCGGGTCCTCGAGACCATCGATCTCGTAGACGCCCGAGCCGCCGATTACGCCAATCATTGTCTCTGCCATGTTGCCCTCACCTTCGCTGATCGGCGGCGACGCTATTTGCTCGGGGATTCGGTTGAAAGGGCGTTTCCCCACCGAACGGCGCCTCTCGGGGCATTTTGTTCACGCATCTGAATGAATGACCATTTGAGCGAAATATTGCCGATCAAATCAGCGTCAAACTTTCGCCCAAATGCCCGAGATATGCCAGATTCCATCCAAATCTCGCTACATTGAACCCGTAGACACCGGGGCGTACCAAGTGAAGAGGCCCCCGATGACGCCCAAGAGCGATCTTGTCCACGCACCTGACATCCAGAACCACAAGCTGAGCGCATTGCCTGCAAGCAACGAAGAGCGCATGTACCGCGATCTGTTGTCGACCCTGACCGACCGGCAGCTTGGCTTGCTGGAGAACGAGATCGCGGCGTTTGTGCAAAGTGGCGGCGTTGGAGCGGGCCTTGCGGTGATCTTCGGCGCCGAAGCGGCCAAGGCTGCTTAGGGCCCTTTCTGTCAGGCTATTCGCCGGGCCGCTTGAGGCTGAAGACCTCGGAGATACGCGCATAGTCCCGGTAACCCAGCCGCGTAAGCGGCTGGTACGCGCTAACATCGATAAACCCGTCCCTGAGGATGTCGTCGCGGATGTGAACGCCGGTGACGACCCCTATGGCCATTAGATTTGCCTCCCCTTCGAGCCGCACGAGCTGCGAGAGCTTGCACTCTAGGCTAGCGGGCGCGTCGGCGACCCGAGAACAGGCCACCGTTGAACAGGGCGCACGCGCAACGCCCGCCGCCTCGAACTCGTCAACATCGCGCGGCAGCGCCCCGGAGCTGACGTTCATCGCCTCACGAGCCGCATATTCGACGATGTTGACGCAAAAGACCCCGGTGGTGCGGATATTGGCGATGCTGTCCTTAGTGCCGTCGCGGTCGGCCTTGGCGGAGGTCGAGGCGAACATCACCTGGGGCGGCTCATAGGCCACGGCATTGAAGAAGGAGTAGGGCGCGAGGTTCTCCGCGCCATCGGCGTCCCGCGTCGAGATCCAGCCAATGGGCCGTGGTGTGACGATGGCGTTGAACGGGTTGTGCGGCAGGCCGTGGCCGTCTTCGGGGCGATAGAACATCGGTCATTTCCTAGCGGTTTGTGCGCCTCCTAGCGCCATGCTAGGGCCGAGGCCAGCCCGCAAAACGGGGGGGTGCTTGATCACGCTGTCGCAAGAACGGCCCGAGGATTGGTGGGAGGTGGAGGAGCTCTACGACCGCTGTTTCGCACCAGGGCGGGAGGCGCTGTCGTCCTATCGCCTCCGGGATGGCGTTGACCCCGTGGCCCGACTGTCGCTTGTCGCGCGGGACGATCTCGGTATCGTCGTGGGCGCCATCCGACACTGGCCGGTGCGGGTGGGAAGCGCGCCCGCGTTGCTCCTCGGCCCGGTGGCCGTCCATCCGATCCGACAAGGCGAGGGGCTTGGCGCCATGCTGATTGAAAACGCGCTTGCACGGGCCGATGGCTGGGAGCGTGTCATGCTGGTGGGCGACGCGCCCTACTACGGCCGGTTCGACTTCAACGTGCTTCGAGGTGTTCTCATGCCGCCGCCAACGAACCCAGACCGCGTTCTTGGCCGCGCCCTCCGCCCCGACGCCTGGCGCGGTGTCCGGGGCAAGGTGTCTCTTTGGACGCAAAGCAAGAACGCCCCCAGTTCCCAAACATCCTGACAGGCTTCCGCCCCTGTGTTACGGTCCCTGCAATTCTCCGCGTGCGGACAAGAACAGGAAGGTGTTTCATGAAGTATTCCAGTGGATTGCGGATCGCCGGGCTGATGGCGGCCAGCGTGGCTGTGACGGCTTGCGGATTTTTGGCGCCCGAGCCTGAACCCGCCTTCGTGGAGCCCGAGCCGATCTCGGTGACCCCCGAAGAAGTGCTGCAGACCGAGAATGTGAACCAGGTGCGGGCAACGAACCCAGAGCCCGTACCAACCGCTGAGACCGTCACGGTCGCCGATGCGGAGGATGCGGCCTGCGGGACGTCCGGGGGCCCACCCTGCGAGACCATTACACCCACGGCCTCGACAATCTCGGTCAGTGGCAACCCCTTCGGCGAAAGCCGCCGCGGCGAAGGCGGCGGCGGAGGGGGCGGAGGCGGCGGTGGTTGGAACTAGGCCCGTGCCGCGTTGGCCCCTGCCGCCTAGGTCCCTGCGCCTTGGCGCGATAGCGGCGGTCATGGCGATGGTGAGCGCGGCGCCCGCTGCAGCGCAGGTTACCTCGCGGCTCGATGCGCTTATCAGGGGCTCGACCGCGCTCACGCCGCCCAGCGCGGTGATCGATCTGACGGAGCCCGCGACCAAGCGCTATGCGATCGTGATCGGCAATTCCGACTATGCCTCGGCGATTGATTTGCCGAACGCGGTGGCCGACGCGCGCTCGATGTCAACGTTCCTGCGGGCGCAGGGCTATGATGTGCGCCACCATGAGGACATCACCAAGCGCGGGTTTGAGGATGTGCTGCGCGCAGCGATGTTCGATATCGATAAGGATACCGAGGTGGTCCTGTTTTTTGCGGGCCACGGCTTTCAGATCGGGTCCGAAAACTACCTCGTGCCGGTCGACAGCAATTTCGACACGGTTTACGACGTGCCGTTCGAGACTGTTTCGCTCGGTAGCCTCGTCAGCATCATTGGCGCGCGCGCCCGGCTCCAGGTGGTGATCCTCGACTCCTGCCGCGACAATCCGTTCGCCGGTCAGGTCGGGCTCACGCAGATCGGCAACGAGCTGCGCGAAACGAAGACCGGCTTTGCCTCCCTTGCCGCGCCGCTCAACTCGATCTTGATCTATTCCACCTCGCCCGGCGCCGTCGCGCTTGACGGCGAGGGGACAAACAGCCCGTTTACTGCGGCACTTCTTGAGACCGCGGCCGAAAACCCCGGGGCGCCGGTCAAGGACATTTTCGAGGAGGTCCGCCGCGATGTGTACCAGGCAACGGGGGGATTTCAGGTTCCCTGGGACAGCTCGACCCTGATCGAGACGGTTCGGTTCGGAGGCACGCAGGCCACGGCGGATGGCGCCGTTTCCGAGACCGCGCCGACGAAGACCCGTGGCATCGCGCTCGTGAGCGGGCTTGGAGCGCTTCCCGAGGAGACCGCCACGACGGACGGCCCCGTAGCAGCGGTTCTCGAGGCACCATTCCAGGACGAAGTGGCGATTGGTGCGCCGCTCATTGACGCCCTCGGTCTGCAGCCCGGCACGACGGTTACGGTGACGCGGCTTCCCGAGACCGCTGATCTTATTTTGGAAGAGCCCGGCGGCGTCCGCCTTGACGCGCTTGACCGCGAGATCGGCGCGGACGCCATTGACCGGCTTTTGCTTGTCGGCCGCTCGGTTCAGATCCCGGCGATCGAGCTCCCGAGCGCGGCGGTGAGCGACACGATGGTCATTGAAGCGAGCGGCCAATCCTACACGATCGGTCTCAACTTCAGCGTCGAGGCCTGTGATTTCGAGGCGGGTGACCACCTTGATCCGAACGGCTCGGGTCTCGTGCGGTACGCAAACGAAATCGCTCCCGAGCGCGCGCTTGCCGCTTGCGAGGCGGCGGTGGCCAAGGAGCCGGAAGTGGGACGGTTCCACTACCAGCTGGGCCGGGCGCTCACTGCGCTCCGGCGGTTTGATGAAGCGCGAAGCGCGTTCGAGACGGCACGGGACCTGGGGCATACGCGTGCCTGGCGGGCGCTCGCCGGATCAGTCCAAACGGAGATTCTCGCCACTGGGGGAACGGCGCGGGGGGTCGAGATGCCCGAGGAGGCGCAGGCCTATCTTGCCCAGGGTGTCGCGGCGGGCGATCCATACGCCTATTATGCGTTGGGGCGCGAATTCATGCGTTTCGGCGGCTCTGACAGCGTGGAGATCGAAGGGTACGATCTGATGATGCGGGCCCTCGAGGTGGGCCATACCTTCGCAATGAATGAGCTTGGCTTTTTCTATCTCGACGAGGCCAGCGACTACTACGATCCCGAGCGGGGTCTGCGGTACTTGCGCGAGAGTGCCGCGCGCGAGGACATATATGGGTTCAACAACATGGGGCTTGTCTATGCGCGCGGGCTTGGTGGGCTTGATGTGGATTACCCCCGCGCCGAGGAGTTCTTCCTGAAGGCCGCGGATGGCGGGCACCCGAATGCGCCGGCGAACCTGGCGCGCATGTATCAGGCCGGACAGGTCGGGGATGGCCCGGATTTCGCCGCGGCCGTGCGGTACTTTGACATGTCTCTCGAACGGGGGGACGGCGATGCGGGCGGTGCGGCCGCCTACTTGATCGCGACCGAAGGCGTGGAAGGCTATGCCCTACACGACGGCGCGGTCCGCGCGGCCAAGGCGGCGGCCCTGCGGAACGAGGATGTCGCCGCGCGCGCGAAAGACTTTCTACGCCAGTTTCCTCCAAATTCCCTGGACGCGGCGGCACAGTCGATGATTGCCGATCTGGGCGAGGAGATCCCGGTAGACGGACAATTCGGACCGGCAAGTCAGGCGGCGCTCGAGACGGTTCTGGCACCTTTCGATCTTGGACCCGCCAATGATGACCGGGTAGAGCGGCTCGTGCAGCTGGCGAGAGCCTATTGGGTCACCTCCCCGTTCCGGGTGGACCTTTTCTAACGCGAGACGCACCGCTCGGCTCGAACCACCGCCGCGAGCTGGTCCCTCGCGCCGGGGCATCAATATTTGGGTTAAGCGGTTCGGCTAGTTGTATTTGTTGGGATCGTTCGAGAGCCTTACAAGCTCCTGCGTGGCAAGATGCATGGCATCGCCAATCGCCTTTGCTAGGTCCTGCGCTTCGATTTTGTCCGCACTGCTTCGTGCGTATTCCAGGATCGCGTAAATTGCCCGGAACTCATCTGCGCGGTTGATCTCCTCTGGCTGTGAACTCATTTTTTCTTTCTCAGAGCTTGGCTTTAGCGCGCACCAAAGCAATTGGTTAACGTGCAAGCAATCGATTGCTAAGAAGAAACCTATGGAAAAATTCGATCCATTCCGGCTGGATGGTCACACGCTACGGGTCTTTGCAAAGGTCTGCGAGACGGGATCGGTGAGCCGAACCGCAGAGTTGTTTGACCTCAACCAGTCAACCATCAGCCATACGCTCGACAAGATGCGCGGAGCGGTTGGGGATGCGCTGTTCGTCAAAACTGGGCGCGGCATCTCACCCACTGAACGGGCCCTGTCGATCTTGCCGCGTGTCGAGGAGCTTTTGGCCGGGATAGAGGGGCTTGTCGCCACCGAAGACTATGATGCATCGCGGGAGACGAAGCCGCTGGTGATCGGTATCCCTACGCCCGCGCTTTTGGACGAGATGCGCGCGCTCTATCACGCGGTTGCAACAGTCGCGCCGAAGGCCGCGCTGCACCTCCGCCGATTGGCGCCGCGGGAATATGTGGTCCCGATGCTCGAGCATGGCGAGGCGGACGTGGTGATTGCGGTCAAGGGGCTTCGCTACCCCTCGACCCTCAACCACTGCCATTACGGCTCGGATAGGCTCATGGTTTTCTATGATCCCACGCGCCGCGGATCGGTTCTAACGCTACAGGATTATGCGGAGGCCCGGCACGGCGTGGCGGGTTTTGGTGGGAACACCAAGAGTGTTGTGTCGTCGGCGCTCAAGGATCTTGGTCTCCAGCGGCAGATCGCCCTTGCCGCGCCGACGGCCTCGATGCTGGGCGAGCTAATTCTTGGCACGGATATCATTGCCACCATGCCCCAGCGCTTGGCCGGATCGGCCTATGCCGGGCTCGCGACATGCCCGCCGCCAGTGCCGTTGCCGGATGTCGTCTATGAGCTGGTCTGGCATCGGCGCTACGACCATTCCGGCAGAAATTCATGGCTGCGCGAGCTGATCATGTCGACCGCCAGCTAGGTCTTGGCGCTGACCAGCGTCGTCGCGGAACCACAAAGCTACCCGGCGCTTAGGCGGTCCGCTTTTTTGCGAACGAGAACGGTCCGGAGGTCATGCATGGCAAGAAGCAGGCGGTCCGTGACCGAATCAAGTTCGCTGTCGCTTGCCTGCGACTGCGCCCATTGAGCCGTGAGGTTCAGATGATCCACCGTACGAAGAATGTCGTCGACCGCGCGATCGTCCTGAAGGCGACGCCGCTCCGCCATCCAAGTCCGGATCGCAGTTTCGTCAGCGTCGCTCAGGACGTGGTCGCCATGGGGTCGGATCTCGCCCTTTTTCAAATGAACCACGGCGATTTGAATAAGATCGAGCCGCCGTTCCCGGTTTTGAGTGTCGACCCTGAAGACCGCCGCGCCGTTTTCACGGATCCTGAAATAGTGCTCGGGAAGCGCGCCGCTCAAGACAGACCCTCGCAGAAATCGGCGATCCGGTCACAGGCGTCACCCAGCATATCTTCGGAGGCCGCGTAGCTGACCCTGAAATGAGGTGAAAGGCCGAACGCCGCGCCAAAGACCACCGCCACGCCCGCCTCGTCGAGTAGCGCGGTCGCGAAGTCCTCATCCGTGTCGATCCTTGAGCCGCCACGCGAGGTGCGCCCAAGGCAACCCGCGACCGAGGGATAGACGTAGAAGGCTCCTTCGGGCACCGAGCAAGAGATCCCCGGCGCGTCGTTTAGCCTGTCGACCACCAGGTCGCGCCGCCTTTGAAAGAGTTGCGCGTTGGGCCTCAGAAAGTCCTGAGGGCCATTGAGCGCGGCCAAAGCCGCCTGCTGACTGATCGCACAGGGGTTCGAGGTCGATTGCGACTGCACCTTGCGCATGCCCGAAATCAGCGCCTCGGGTCCCGCGGCATAGCCAATGCGCCATCCGGTCATCGCGTAGGCCTTCGAGACACCGTTCATTGTGAGCGTTCGCTCATAGAGACCGGGTTCAACCTCGGCAGGGGTCGAGAACGTGAAGCCGTCGAACGCGATATGATCGTACATGTCGTCCGTGAGCACCCAGACTTGGGGATGGCGCATCAGAACATCGGTCAGGCGCTTGAGTTCCGCCGGCCCATAGCCTGCTCCGGAGGGATTCGAGGGCGAGTTGAAGATCAGCCAGCGCGTTCTGGGTGTGATGGCGGCCTCGAGGGCATCGGGCGTCATCCGGAAACCCTCGGCATGGGTGGTGTCCACAAAAACGGGCGTCCCGCCCGCGATCAGCACCATATCGGGGTAGCTGACCCAGTAGGGGGTCGGGATGATCACTTCATCGCCCGGGTTTAGGGTGGCCATCAGCGCATTGAAGATGACCTGCTTCCCGCCCGCGCCGATGCTCACTTGGGAGGGCGTGTAGCTAAGGCCATTGTCCCTTGCGAACTTCGCGGCCACCGCCTCCTTTAACTCGGGGATACCGTCGGGGGCCGTATATCGGGTGTGTCCCTCGTCGATGGCGCGTTTTCCCGCCTCGCGAATATGCTCTGGCGTATCGAAGTCAGGTTCGCCGGCCGACAGACCAATGACATCGCGCCCAGCGCGCCTGAGATCCGCGGCAAGGGCGGTTATGGCCATGGTGGGCGATGGTTTGACGCGAGTGAGTGTCGCGGAGAGCTGGGACATGGTCGCCTCCGGTTGCGCGGGTCCGGCATCAGGTCTTATGGTGCCGCCACCCTGCCAGCAACCGATTTCCCCGAAAGGACAGGCGCCCCAGATGGAAAGCGCAGAACTCTCTGAAGATTGGTACTCGGAAGACACCGCGACGTTTGGCGATCGCGTGGCCGCGGCCCGCGAGCAGCTTGCAATGACGGAGGCCGATCTTGCCCGCCGCTTGGGCATCAAGGTCGATACCGTGCAGCGCTGGGAGAACGACCTGGCCGAGCCGCGCGCCAACAAACTACAGATGCTCTCGGGCATCTTGAATGTTTCGCTCCGGTGGCTTCTGACCGGGGAAGGAGAGGACGTTGACGCGCCCGCCGAGGCCGCCATGGCGCCCGAGGTGTCGGAAATCCTGCGCGAGTTTCGAGCCCTCAAGAGCGAGATGACGCGCTCGGTTGAGCGTATGGGCGTGCTGGAAAAGCGCCTGCGCGCCGCAATCCGCGAAGCCGAAGCTTGATTGAAGAGAGCCACAAGACGCGTCTCAAGCGCCTGAGGATTCGGTCCTGGCGGCGGGGCACGCGTGAAATGGATCTACTGTTGGGCGCCTGGGCGGACGCCTCGTTGCCGGAACTCGCGCCGGATGAACTTGACGTGTTTGAAGCGCTCCTGGACGAGAACGACCATGATTTATACGCGTGGGTTTGCGGGCAGGTCACGCCTCCGGAGCGGTTCTCACCCTTGATCAGAGCGATCCTGGACACGGCTCCGACGCCCCGAGGCGCTTGATATTGCAAGTTTAACCGAATGTTTTCGATTTTCGGCGCAATGTCCGGCATGGATGAACGCCGGAGAGCGAAATGAGCTTGCAAGAGAAAATCTCCAGGACGCCAGAACGCGAGTTCTTGGGGACCTACCTCGACACCCTTGCCATGGTGGAACGGTTGCACAGGCTTCTTCTCGACGTCATCAAGGACGAATTCGAGCGATTGGGCCTGTTGGAGGTGAATGCCGTCCAGGCGCTTCTTCTCTTCAATATTGGAGAGAACGAGGTCACGGCGGGCGAGTTAAAAACCCGTGGCTACTATCAAGGGTCCAACGTCTCCTACAATCTCAAAAAGCTCGTGGAGATGGGCTATATGCATCATCAGCGCTGCGAGGTTGACCGGCGTTCGGTGCGGGTGCGCTTGACCGAGAAGGGGCGCAATATCCGTGTTGTCGTGGAAGAGCTCTTCGACCGCCACGCCGAAGGTCTGGGTGCGCTGAACATTGTCGATCAAGACGGTCTCAACGGCATGAACAGCACGCTCCAGCGCTTGGAACGCTATTGGACCGACCAGATCCGATACATTTACTGAGCGGGCGGATCGGGGCCTTCCCCGGGACCGGCGATTTCGCGCAAAAGCTTTTTGGTGATGGCGCGGACATAGTCCGAGGGGCCGGAGGCGACCTCGATAAAGGCGCCGGGCCCTTGAATCACATGGCGCGCGGCATAAGAGACAAGCCCATCGGGATCGGCGCCTTGCCGCCTTGGCAAGATCACCAGCGCATTGACGACCACATCCCCGAGACGAGATGCAAAAACCACCGGATTTTGGCCCGCATGGCGGTTGCCAAGCGCGCTTGTCGATAGATCAACCACGCGCCGGTCACAGCTCGGGCCGGAGTTGAGCGCGTCGGCGGCAAAGCGCAGGCCGTGCCCGGGCGCGGGGGCTCCGGAGTCAGGCGCACGCCGTATCGCACGTAGACGCGCGGCCGCGATCGCAAGATCGGCGCGGGTTTCCAATTGCTGCCAGGGCAGGATCACCCGTTGAAACCGATGCGACGCCCATTCGAACACCATGAGCGAGACCGGACCCGTAGGCGCGCCCAAGGCGGCCTCGGTGACCGAGGGGCTTTCCAGGGCGCCTGCCGCGGCAAGGAGTTGTCCCCGGTACGCAACCGCATCAACTCCCGCCGACGCGTCAAGACCCAAGACCAATGCGAGCCGGCAAGCCGCCGCTGGTAACAGCATCAGAACGAGCGCCAGGCAAACTAGCGCGCGCCTCATTTCGTGAGATGCCCAACGGCGCGGGGAGCCACCTCGCGCAGGAGCTTTTGACGGATCGCACGGGCGAAATCGGTGTAGTCCTCGGCCACCTCGACAAAGGCACCGGGTCCGCGGACCACTTCGGCATTGAAGTACTCGATCAGCGCCGGGTCCCCGCCAATCGCCAGGGCGTTCACGGTAATCCCATCGAAGGGAAAATGCCGGTAGGCGAGATGCGGGGCAAACCCATCGTTGTTTTCGCCGTCGCCCGAGACATCCAAGGTCTGCCGGGCGCAAGTTGGCGCTCGCTGGAACTCGACCGCGGCGTGGCCAAGCGCGTATCCAAGCGCGGTGGGGAATTCGCTTTCAACCCGTTGAGACGCCCGAACCCGCGCGGCGGCCCTCCCGAGATCGGCCCCGGTGTCGATAAGCTGCCAGCCGAGGATCGGGTTCTGGTTCCGCCGCCCGCTCCATTCGTAGGCCGCGAGCGCCACGGGGCCGTTTGCGAGAAACGCGCGCTGAACCCGGTGGTCCGCCAGCGCCGCCGCTAGTCCATCGCGTTGCAACCGGTCCTCGTCCGGATCGACCGAGCTTGAGACATCGAGCGCCAAAAGAAGCGCCAGTCGACACGCCATGGCGGGCAGTGCGGCCATACTGAGGAGCGCCGACAGACACAGCGCGAGCCGCATCACCAGTGGCCCGTATTCTCCATGCTCGCCCAGGGCTCGGCGGGCGGCAGCGGATCGC
>JBCCKB010000059.1:0-12240 GCA_039027595.1 Pseudomonadota bacterium
CGCGTAATCACACCTGGCGCTGTGATGTTCGCGAAAATCCGTGCAACCCCGATCAATGCACGATCGCGCCCAAAACTTCGGGCTACAAGATCTGGCGCGTCAACTCCGTTTTGGAAGGGCAGAACGCGGGTTTCCGGACCAAGCGCTGGATGCAGCTGCGTGATCGCCTCGGTGAGCTGATGCGCCTTTACGGCAACGATCACAAGGTCTTGCGGGCCAATTTCGCCAAGATCATCGGTCAGCACGGGCGGCCTAACCGTCACCCCGCCGTCGGGCTCAACCAGCCTCAAACCACGTTGTGCGATGGCCGCGCGGTGGCTGCCTCTGGCCACAAGCGCAACCTCGGCGCCCGCCACGATGAGCTTGACAGCCAAGTAGCCACCGATCCCGCCTGCACCAACAATTGCGATCTTCATCTGCGCCCTTTCGGATGTCCTTTTTCACAGCTCATCCACGGCATCGTCCGAGCACAGAGGAGCCAAGGGCTTCCGACCGTTCTTTGCTCAATCTTCATGGATTACGCGATAGAGCCACGCGAGCGATCGGAAAATTGGCGAAGTCCTTTCGACAGCAACTCTTAGTACCACCACGCATCACGCGATCTCGTGCGTCAGTATGTCACTTTAGTCTGGATCGTCCCCATGGGCCTCGCGCGCGCTTTTGATCAGTTCTTCCGCCACGAAGCGTCCGGCGGAATTCTCTTGATACTCTCGGCGATCCTCGCACTTGTCGTTGCGAACTCGGCTCTCGGCGGTGCGTATCAGGGCTGGCTGGGGGCAGAGCTTTCGATCACCCTCGCGGGCGAAGGCCTCACCAAGCCGCCGATTCTTTGGATCAACCACGGGCTTATGGCGATCTTCTTCCTTCTGATTGGGCTCGAGCTGAAGAAGGAGCTGCTCGAGGGCAAACTCAAAAATTCACGCGGCGTCGTCCTCCCTGGGATCGCGGCAGTGGGCGGCATGATCGCACCCGCGCTTGTGTTTGCGGGGTCTAATTGGGGTGACCCGATCGCGATCGCCGGTTGGGCGATCCCCGCCGCCACCGATATCGCTTTTGCCTTGGGCGTTCTCGCGCTTGTGGGTCCACGGGTACCAGCGTCCCTTAAGGTGTTTCTGCTGACCCTGGCGATTCTGGATGACATGGGCGCGATCCTTATCATCGCGCTCTTCTATACCGCCGATCTCAAGATCGACTATCTTCTGATGGCGCTGCTGCCTTTCATTGGGATGCTTTGGCTCAATCTAAAGGCGGTCCACCGGGTTGCGCCGATCATCCTGTTGGGCGTTGTCTTGTGGTTCTTCGTGCTGAAATCTGGTGTCCATGCAACCTTGGCCGGGGTTGTGACCGCGTTCCTAATCCCATTGAAGGACGAATGGGGCAAGTCACCCCTTCACGGCCTCGAGCACGCGCTCTCGCCCTACGTGCTTTACTTCATTGTGCCGGTATTCGCCTTTGCAAATGCGGGCGTCGTCCTTGAAGGCCTCGCACTTTCCGATCTGCTTCTACCGCTGCCCTTGGGGATCGCACTGGGTCTGTTCCTTGGAAAGCAAGTTGGTGTTCTTGGAACAACCTGGATCACCGTCAGGCTGGGCCTCGCCGCCCTGCCCTTTGGAGCGACCTGGATGCAGCTCTACGGAATTGCCTGTTTGGCGGGAATTGGGTTCACAATGTCGCTCTTTATCGGCTCGCTCAGCTTCCAGGACCCAGCGATGATGAACGCCGTCCGCCTCGGGGTGCTCTCGGGATCAGCTGTCTCTGCGCTACTGGGCTACGCCGCGCTCATGCTCTCGGTACGAGGCGCGCCCCATGAAAGGACGGCGCAAGCGGTGGGATAAAGCACGCCCCGCCGAGCGGCAAAGCGCGATAGCACCTTGCGCCTTGACACCCCGGCTCACGCACCCGACGTGGGCGGCTCGTCCCGGGGGCAAGCGCCCCGTGAAGCCGAAAGGTCATGAGGTCACCCAAGGAACCGCTTGTCGCGCGAACGAGTGCCCGCAAACGCCGTGAAGACACGAGCGCACCCTGCTTTTGGGTTCAGCCTGCTTTGGCCTCACGGATAAGGCGCAATATGTCGGACGCCGCGCTTGGAATGTTCGTGCCGGGACCGAAGATCGCGCGGACACCGCGTTCGGTTAGGTAGGCGTAATCCTGTTGGGGGATGACACCCCCGCAGATGACGATGATGTCGCCCGCACCTTGCGCGTGGAGTGCCTCGATAAGCTTTGGCGCCAAGGTCTTATGGCCCGCCGCCTGCGAGGAGATCCCAACCACATGAACATCATTGTCGATCGCGTCCTGTGCCGCCTCCTCGGGCGTCTGGAACAGGGGTCCCACATCGACATCAAAGCCGATATCGGCGAAGGCCGTCGCGATGACCTTGGCACCCCGGTCGTGACCGTCCTGCCCCATTTTGACAACGAGCATTCGCGGCCGCCGACCATCCTCCGACGCGAAACTCTCAACCTCAGCTTGGATGGCCGCAAACGACGCATCGCCCTCATAGGCTGCCCCGTACACGCCCGCGAGTGTCTTGACCTCTGCTCTGTGGCGCCCAAACACCTTCTCCATGGCCATCGAAATCTCTCCGACCGTGGCCCGCGCCCGCGCCGCCTCAACGGCAAGTCCTAGTAGGTTGCTGTTCTGTGCCGCGCCCGCCTCAAGCGCCGAGAGGGCCGCAGAGCAGGCGGCCTCGTCCCTGGAAGAGCGTGTCGCCGCGATCCGCGCGACCTGCGCGGCCCGCACCGCTTCATTGTCGATGTCGAGAATGTCGATCGGGTCCTCACTGTCCTTGCGGTACTTGTTGACGCCTACAATCACCTCCTCGCCCCGGTCGATCATTGCTTGCCTGCGCGCGGCGCTTTCCTCGATCCTTAGCTTTGGCATGCCGCTTGCGACCGCCTTAGTCATGCCGCCCATCTCCTCGACCTCATCGATGAGCGCCCAGGCCTTCTCGGCCAGTTCGTGGGTCAGGCTTTCGACGTAGTACGAGCCCGCGAGCGGATCGACGACGTTTGTGATCCCTGTCTCCTCCTGGAGGATAAGCTGGGTATTCCGGGCGATCCGCGCCGAGAATTCGGTGGGCAGCGCAATCGCCTCGTCAAGCGCATTCGTGTGCAAGGACTGGGTGCCTCCCAGCACCGCCGACATTGCCTCATAGGCGGTGCGAACGACATTGTTGTAAGGGTCTTGTTCCTGCAGACTGACACCGGACGTCTGGCAGTGGGTTCTCAGCATGGAGGAGCGCGGGTCTTTTGGCTCGAACTCCGCCATAATCCTGCTCCAGAGAAGACGGGCCGCGCGAAGCTTGGCCGCCTCCATGAAGAAGTTCATCCCAATGGCGAAGAAGAACGACAAGCGCGGGGCAAAGGCGTCGACGTTCATGCCGCGCGCAAGCGCTGCGCGGACGTATTCGCGGCCGTCGGCGAGCGTAAAGGCCAGCTCCTGAACCAGGTTCGCCCCGGCTTCCTGCATGTGGTAGCCCGAGATTGAGATCGAGTTGAATTTCGGCATCTCGGCGGCCGTGTACTCGATGATATCGGCGACGATCCGCATTGAGTGCTCGGGCGGATACACATAGGTGTTCCGGACCATGAACTCCTTCAGGATGTCGTTCTGTATCGTCCCCGAAAGCGCCGCCCGCCCGACGCCCTGCTCCTCGCCCGCCACGATGAAGTTCGCCAGTACCGGGATGACGGCACCGTTCATCGTCATCGAGACGGAAACCGTCTCAAGCGGAATGCCATCGAAGAGGATCTTCATATCCTCGACCGAATCAATTGCTACGCCGGCTTTGCCGACATCCCCCAGCACGCGCGGATGATCGCTGTCGTAACCGCGATGGGTCGCAAGATCGAAGGCCACGGAGACACCCTGTTGGCCCGCCGCGAGCGCCTTGCGATAAAAGGCGTTTGATTCCTCCGCCGTTGAGAAGCCTGCATACTGACGAATTGTCCAGGGCCGCCCGGCATACATGGTCGCCTTGACGCCTCGTGTATAGGGAGGACTTCCAGGGCTTGTCCCCAAATGGGCCGTATCCTGCAAATCATCTTTTGTATACAATGGCTTAACCCGGATACCCTCGAGCGTTTCCCAGTCGAGCTCCTCAAGCGGCCGGCCTTTGAGTTCCTTCTCCGCCCGTGATGTCCAATCGGTCATGTCATCTCTCCTAAAGCACGCACGCGCCATCGGTCAGTTGCATCTTCGTTTTCCCCAACACCCGTCCTATATCTTAGATGACAGGAGACGAGATGAGACTATCATTGCTTGCCTTTTTGGCCGCCGGGGCGGCGGCGCCGGTAACTGCGACTGACACGTCGTCAGCCCAAGATGCACTAGCAGCTTGGGAAGCCGACCCAACGCAGGTGTTTGACGCCGCCGATATCGACCTCGAAGTGTTTCGCTGGATCGCACGGCCAATTGTTGTGTTCGCCGACACGCCCGCGGACCCGCGCTTTCGTGAGCAGCTCGAATTGCTCGGAGAACGCCCTGGCGAACTCACTGAACGCGACGTGATCGTGATTGTTGATTCAGCACCGGCCGAGCGTTCAGAAGTCCGCAAAAAACTCCGCCCGCGAGGCTTTATGATGGCGCTCATTGGCAAGGACGGCGGTGTAAAGCTCCGCAAGCCGTTCCCTTGGGACATTCGCGAACTGAGCCGCTCAATCGACAAAATGCCGATGCGGCAAGAGGAAGTGCGCGCGCGTCGCGAGGGTCTTGAATAAGGCAGCCGCGAACTTGGGGGACATGACAGCCTCCCGACGAGGTATCCGTTGCAGCGCAAGTGTGATGGTGCCCGGCCCCAAAATTGACCCAATGGGGCCATATCCGGGTCAAGGTTCCGCCCGCAAGGTAAATGCGCTGCTCTGTTCCCGTGGTCCTCGTTATGCTGGATGTGGTCTTCGACATATTGCGCGTGTTGCACATGATGTCGTTCGCCCTGGGCATCGGCGCGGCCGCGTTTCTCGAGCTCCAAGTCTCCAAGCGTTTTCGTAACCAGATCGACGGCGACGGGTTGCGTCTTATGCTGTCTGGCCACCACCTCATAACGGTTGCCGTCATTACGCTTTGGATTACGGGCCTTAGCCTCCTGCTGATGCGTATCGGACCGTTGGGCGGGGAACTGACCGCCAAAATCTTGGCTAAGCTCGCTGTGGTGACACTTCTCACCCTCAACATGCGGGTGATCGATCGGTTCGTGATCCCTGAGCTGTTCGACGTAGAAGGGATGGCGCTTGGCGACATTCCGCAAAGCACCCGCGCGCGGCTTGGTGCCGTTGCAGGGCTCTCGGCAGGCTGTTGGATGGCAGCCCTCTTGATCGGGGGAATGTCGATTGCCAAAGAGATGACGGCCCTCGAATTGGGCTGCGCAGTTGGCGCCGTGCTCTCGATTTCGGCCGTTGCAGGGGCCATAGCGGGACTTGCGGCGCAAGGCTTGGGACACACTCGCGACAGCTGGCTTCGCCTCGAGTAGTCCCCGGCGCTCCTGGCTCATCCGTCGCGGCGTCATCGCGTCATTCGAATTCCATGATAACTGCATCGACGGCTAGGCTGTCTCCTGGACCTGCATTGACTTTGGCCACACGCCCCTTTCTCTCGGCGCGCAGAATATTCTCCCTCTTCATTGCCTCAACGGTGCAGAGCGCCTGGCCTTCCTGGACCTCGTCACCCTCGGCCACCTCGATCTTTACGATGAGACCCGGCATGGGACAAAGCAGCATCTTTGAGGTATCTGGCGGCTCCTTCTTCGGCATCAACGCGGCCAGCTCGGCAATCCGTGGTGTCCGGATCTTGGCTTCGAGATCGGCCCCCCTCGTCCGAAGGCGAAATCCGCCCGGGATCTTTCCGACCTTCATCAAGAGCGGTGATCCGTCCACCGTCATCTGTGCGAGTTGCGCCCCCGGGACCCAGTCACCCGCGACCCGGTGCCCCGTGTCTCCATCGCCGAAGCGAATCCAGGCGCCATCCCGATCCGCCTCGATCGAGAGCGAAAAATCGCGGCCCGCCAGGCTCACGACCCAATCTTGTCCGACTTTGCGGGCATGGTTGTCCATTCTGCCCGAAACGCGCGTGCGACGGATCTCGGCGACCCGATGCATCGCCGCCGCTGCCGCCGCGACCATCCTCAGACCTTCATTGGACAGCTCAACCCCCTGAAATCCCTCGGGATACTCTTCCTCAATGAAGGCCGTTGTGATCTCTCCCGAAATAAAGCGTGGATGATCATAAACCGCAGAGAGAAACGGCAAATTATGTCCGATCCCCTCGACTTCGAACGCATCCAGCGCCTTGCGCATTTCCTCGATGGCGGCACCACGACCCGGCGCCCAAGTGCAAAGCTTGGCGATCATCGGGTCATAATACATCGAGATCTCGCCGCCCTCGAAAACGCCGGTGTCGTTGCGCACAGCGCGGGTTGGTTCCGCGACCTCCTCGGGGGGCCGATAGCGGGTAAGGCGCCCGATTGAGGGCAGGAAGTTCCTGTACGGATCTTCCGCATAGAGACGGCTTTCTATGGCCCAGCCATTGATGCCAATGTCGGACTGGGCGAGCGCGAGCCGCTCACCGGCGGCAACCCGGATCATCTGTTCGACAAGATCAATTCCCGTGATCAGCTCAGTGACCGGATGCTCCACCTGAAGCCGCGTGTTCATCTCCAGAAAATAGAAGTTCTTTTCACTATCAACGATGAACTCGACCGTTCCGGCCGAGGTGTAGCCAACGGCGCTTGCGAGGGCGCAGGCCTGTTCGCCCATCGCCGCACGGGTCGCCGCATCCAAAAATGGCGAAGGCGCCTCTTCGATAACTTTTTGGTTCCGCCGTTGGATCGAGCATTCCCGCTCATTCAGGTAAAGCGTGTTCCCGTGGCTGTCGGCGAGAACCTGGATCTCGATATGGCGGGGTTGGGTAACAAACTTCTCGATGAAAATCCGGTCGTCGCCAAAAGAGGACGCCGCTTCGTTTTTCGAAGACTGGAAGCCCTCGCGCGCGTCCACGTCGTTCCAGGCGATCCGCATGCCCTTACCGCCACCGCCCGCTGACGCCTTGATCATCATCGGGTAGCCAATCTCACCGGCGATCTTCACGGCCTCGTCAGCGTCTTCGATCAGGCCCATATATCCAGGTACCGTCGAGACCCCAGCATCTGCCGCGATTTTCTTTGAGGTGATCTTATCACCCATGGCTTCGATCGCCCCTTTCGGCGGGCCAATGAAGGCCACGCCCGCGGCCTCGAGAGCCTCTGCGAATTTCGGGTTCTCTGACAGAAACCCGTAGCCGGGGTGCACCGCTTCCGCGCCGGTCGCTTTGATCGCCGCCATGATCTTGTCGATCACGATGTAGGACTGGTTCGCGGGTGGTGGTCCGATATGGACCGCTTCATCTGCCATCCGGGTATGGAGCGCGTCGGCATCCGCGTCCGAGTAAACCGCCACGGTGGCGATCCCCATCCGCCGCGCTGTCTTAATGACCCGGCAGGCAATCTCTCCCCGGTTCGCAATCAGGATCTTCTTGAACATTAGTCCTCTTTCTTGACGGCAAACGATGTGGCCGCCCGGACCAACGCCCGGACAGCTGAGCTCAGCAATTCTCTAACGAGGTGACTATAGGTCGTCGATGACGAGACCACCTGCGCCGCCGACGACCGCGCCTGGGATACAGGCCCCGTCAATAAGGACCTCGCCGGCAACGCATCCAATTGCGGCACCCACGGCCCCACGCTCCAGGTCGGAATCGATTTCGTCACAGGCCGCGAACAACAGTACCGTCGTAGCTGCGGCGATTCCCGAAAGTCTCTGCATGCCCTCTCTCCTCGCTCTGTTGTGGTCGCGGATAATTCTAAGTTCCCGCCGGAATGGCTCCAACAGCTTTTCGTCCCACGGAAACATCGAATGATGGTCCCCACATATGCCTCAAAAGGGATCGACCCGGCCGGGAAACGGCCGGGTCGACGTGAAGGGGAAGGGTAACGGAAATTGACTTCTTGGGCGGGTTGTGTGGTGGGGGATGCCGCCCATGTATGACCCTGCCACGCTTTCCCCGAGTTATCAAAAGCAATTACACAACCTTGAGGCGAGTAAGCTGGTCTCTGCCAGATTGTGCTACCTCTCAGCAAGAACGTGCCGAACATCACCCGGAAACCGCGTCGGGATAGGTTCTGCGCGCCGCATCGACATCGATCCTTAGGAGGGCTTCGTAACTTTCGGGATCAAACGGGTCCTCGGCAGGAATCACCTCCCGCCCCAAGAGCCATGAGAGCCTGCCCGCATCAAGGTTACCACGTGCAAAGGCTGTCTGCCCAAAGTGCTCCCAAAGCGCCGAGAGGAACGCCTCGTCGGCCCTGCGGTCGGCGGGGCGACGGTCAGCGTAACGCTCTCTGGAGACCAGCGGCGTTATTCCCCGTGGGTTCGCACGACGGATTGTGAATTGAAAGTCGGTCCCGGCTAGTCGACCGGGAAACCCGCGATGCTTCAGCATTCCCACGCCTCGAGAGACGCCGCGGACGGGATGTGCCGGACGGACGGCGCCGCCCGTCCGGCATGAAAATCAGAACTTGCTCGAAGTCGGTTCGGCCACGATGGGCTCGGGCTCGACCATGACAACTTCTTCTTCCTGCTGGGCGCACGCCGCGACAGCGGTGAGCAGGCCAACGAGAACAACGGCTTTGATGCTCTGCGACATCTCGGTCTCCTGGTTGTGTTCCGGGCATCGCCGCGCGGGGTTGCGAGACACTGCCCCTCGTACGAGGTACGGGCTCTATCGAGCCGCGTCCAGACCCTAACGTATCGGATTCGGGAAGAATATCCTTCCATGTCAAGACCAGCGAAATGTGGCCAGCCTGCATCAAAGGGATGTAAATTGGCCTCAATACCGCCTTTTACACCAGCCCCGCCAGGCCCCGCGCAGCTCACCTTTCGCAGAATCCACCGATCCATCGTGCCCATCACCCAGCTCAAAGCGGCAAGTTGTCGTGTTTTTTCCAGGGCATAGTTTGTTGCTTCCGTCGCAGGGCCGCGAAGGCGCGGGCGACGCGGCGCCGTGTTGAGCGCGGCTGTATCACCTCGTCTATAAATCCAAGCTCGGCCGCCTTGAACGGATTGGCGAAATTCTCCTCATACTCCCGTGTCCGCTCGGCGATCTTTTCCGGATCGTCCAGCTCTGACCGATAGAGGATCTCCACCGCGCCCTTTGCGCCCATCACCGCAATCTCGGCTGTTGGCCACGCATAGTTGATGTCCGCGCCGAGGTGCTTAGACGACATCACGTCATAGGCGCCACCATATGCTTTACGCGTAATGACCGTGACTTTGGGGACTGTGGCTTCACCAAAGGCATAGAGAAGTTTCGCTCCGTGCTTGATGACACCGCCATATTCTTGGCCCGTCCCGGGAAGAAACCCGGGCACGTCGACCAGGGTCAATATCGGGATCGCGAATGCATCGCAGAAACGCACAAAACGAGCCGCCTTGCGTGAGCTGTCGATATCGAGAACGCCCGCGAGCACCATTGGTTGGTTCGCCACGACCCCGACCGTCGAGCCTTCGAGCCGGATGAACCCGGTGATGATATTCCCGGCAAAATCCTTTTGGATCTCATAGAAGTCGCCCTCGTCCGCAACCTTCGTGATCAGTTCCGTCATATCGTAGGGCGTGTTGGGGTTCGCGGGGACGAGTGTGTCGAGACTGGTCTCGATTCTCTCTGGGTCGTCATAGAACGGGCGCACAGGCGCGGGGTCCCGGTTTGACAGGGGCAGGAAATCGACGAGACGACGGATTTCCGAGAGTGCCTCGATATCGTTTTCAAAGGCGCCATCTGCGACCGAGGATTTGCGGGTGTGCGTCGCAGCTCCTCCCAGTTCTTCGGCGGTGACGACTTCGTTGGTGACCGTTTTGACCACATCGGGTCCCGTCACGAACATATAGGATGAATCCTTCACCATGAAGATGAAGTCGGTCATCGCGGGCGAATACACCGCGCCACCGGCGCAAGGACCCATGATTACCGAGATCTGCGGGATAACGCCCGAGGCCTGGATATTGCGTTGGAAAACTTCGCCATAGGCCGCAAGCGAGCCCACACCTTCTTGGATCCGCGCCCCGCCCGAGTCGTTCAACCCAATGACCGGCGCACCATTCTGAAGGGCCATATCCATGATCTTGCAGATCTTGGCGGCGTGGGTTTCGGAGACCGATCCCCCCAAGACCGTGAAGTCCTGAGCGAAAACATAAACCTGGCGGCCGTTAATGGTGCCCCAACCAGTGACAACACCGTCTCCCGGATAACGCGCTTCGCCCATCCCGAAATCAGTTGCGCGGTGGGCGACGAACATGTCGTATTCCTCAAAGGATGCTTCATCGAGCAAAACCTCAATTCGCTCCCGGGCGGTCAGCTTACCCTTGGCATGCTGAGCTGAAATCCGGCGCTCACCACCCCCCGCTCGCGCCGCCGCACGACGGCGTTCGAGCTCTTCAATGACATCCTTCATAGGCTCTCCTTAAAGCTCGTACTGGTGCTAACAATCCCAGTAAGGCGGCGAAAGCCTCAATCGGCAGATTTGAAAGCACGATGCACACTCGAAGGGAGCAATCGCGAATTCGCTTAATACTCAAGCGTGTTCGGCCTCCCAAGATTGGGCCATGGACACGCGATCCAGATCGCGCGTAGACGGGGCACATGACAGGTTTGGCCAGGGTCCGTTTTCTGGACCCCACGACACCTCCGCACATTGTAACGCTGATCCTCATGGCGGGGCTTTCGGCGCTGACAATGAATATCTTTTTGCCATCGTTGCCCGGCATGACCGCGTATTTCGACACCGAGTACCGTATCGTTCAGCTTTCTGTCGCCGTCTACTTGGGCATCAATGCGTTCCTCCAAATTCTGATCGGTCCGATCTCGGACCGCTACGGCCGCCGTCCGGTCCTCCTGGGATCAATGGCGCTCTTTTGCGCGGCCACCCTTGGCTGCATTGCCGCGCCCACGATTGAAGTCTTCCTGATCTTCAGAATGGTTCAAGCCGTGGTTGTCACGGGCCTCGTGCTTAGCCGAGCCGTGGTGCGTGACATGGTCCCACAAGAGGAAGCCGCGTCGATGATTGGCTATGTCACAATGGGCATGGCGGTCGCGCCGATGATCGGACCTGCCTTCGGAGGGCTCCTTGACCAGTGGTTTGGTTGGCAGGCCACCTTTGGCTTGCTGCTCTTGCTGGGGGTCGGCACGCTCGCCATGATCTGGCGCGATCTCGGCGAAACTGCTCCGTTGACCTCTTCGAGCTTCGCCGAGCAGTTCAAAGAGTATCCCGAGCTTCTAACGGCGCGCCGGTTTTGGGGATATTGCGCGGCAGCGGCGTTTTCGTCTGGCGCGTTCTTCGCGTATCTCGGCGGCGCGCCTTACGTCGGCAGCACCGTCTACGGGCTCGAGCCGGCGCTCCTGGGCCTGCTCTTTGGCACGCCGGCGGTGGGATATATGGTTGGGAACGGTCTTTCGGGTTGGTATTCGGTTCGGATCGGCATCAACCGGATGATCCTATCGGGCGCCCTGATCGTTGTCCTTGGCATGGGGCTGTCGCTTCTGGTTGATGCGGCCGGCTACGGCAGCGTTTATCTCTTCTTTGGCTTTATGACCTTCGTGGGCCTTGGGAACGGGCTCACAATTCCCAATGCCACGGCAGGCATGCTGAGTGTTCGGCCGCATCTGGCGGGTACGGCATCAGGTTTAGGGGGCGCAATGATGATCGGCGGTGGGGCCGCCTTGTCGGCACTTGCCGGCATCGTTCTCACCGATGCCAGCGGCGCGGGCCCGCTCATTTGGATTATGTTCGCATCCGGCGTCCTCGGGCTTTTGGCGATCCTCTACGTCATCCGCCGTGAAGCACAAATCCGTTTGCCATAGTCCAAAGTCCAGGCTCCGCGTCCGAATGTGAGCCATATCTTCGACGCCAGCACCTCGGAGCGAGCCGTGAGGGTGGCCGTGCGCCAGCAGTGTACCTTCGGAGTTTGGCGGCAAGGCTTTTTGCCACATGCCAGACAATCACTCGGCACCGGGGAGTGAGGCGACATTAGTGGCGCTCAGAATTTATCCCTCGCCTCTAGTGTTCGGGTGTCTGGGAATGCGACACACGTCTCGACCGACAAGCACTCTGCCTTGGTCCCCGGAGCGGCCGCGGGGGAGGCGCCGTCGATCACTTGATACATGAGTTTTCGCTCGGACTTTCATAGCGCTGTCCCTTGGCATCGTCTGTGCAAA
>JBCCKB010000060.1:0-12237 GCA_039027595.1 Pseudomonadota bacterium
CGATCGCCCGGTTGAACGGGGCAAGAGCCTGATCGAGGGGTACGGTATTGGCCCGCGACAGTGCCGCCGCGATTGTGGGCAATCGAGGCGGGGTTAAGCAAAGCGCGCGGATGGGCGCGAGGAGTTCGGGGGCGCAGACGCCACCGGTGGCCCGGGCAACCTTGCAAATGATCAGCGTTGCGTCTTGATCGAGGTCGACAGGCTCGACTACCTGGGCCAGGGGCACCGCCGCCTTCCGATGACCCACGAAGCCGAGCCCGGCAAACGCAACCGTCCCGAACGCCGCCATCAACTTGAGTGGCTGGCCCGTCTCGGCCATCTGAGCCATCTCAGCTTCGGTCATCGGGCCGCCGAAGCAAATCTCGGCCAGCCAAACGAGTGGGTCGGCAAGGTCGATTCCAGGCTGTGTGGTGAGCCACATAACCAGTCCAAGCGATGCGCCGAATGCGCCGATCGTGACGGCCATCAGGCCCGCCAATTGCCTTATTTGCATGTTCCGACGCCAAAATTGTTGCGAAGTCGCCCGTAAACTTGCACCAAATTATGACTAAATTCTGGCTAACTCGCCACGGTTGGCGGGATGTTGCCAGTGCCTGAGACGGTGCCGGAGACAGGGGAACGAAATGGCCACAGCGCTTTATTCGCACGAGTCGGGGCACGCGCATGTCACACCACCCGGCCATCCCGAGCGGGTGGCGCGCCTCGAGACCATCGAGCGTGTCTTGGAGGCGCCCGAGTTTGCGGAACTTGACCAGTGCGAGGCACCGCTCGCTGCGGATGCTGAGATCCTGCGATGTCATCCCGAAGCCTATCTCGCGGCTCTTAGGAAGGTGTCACCCGATTCGGGCCATGTTTCCCTGGATGGTGACACGCATATGTCGCCCGGCTCGCTGCGCGCGGCCCTCCATGCGGTGGGCGGGTGTTCCGCGGCCGTGGACGCGGTGATGGGCGCAGAGGCATCCAACGCGTTCGTCGCCTGCCGACCACCGGGTCACCATGCCGAGACGGCGACGCCCAAGGGTTTTTGCCTCTTCGGGACCGCGGCGATCGCGGTGAAGCGGGCCCTCGACCACCACGGCCTATCACGCGTGGCGCTGGTCGATTTCGACGTTCATCACGGAAATGGCAGTCAAGCTCTTCTTTGGGAGGAGCCGCGCGCCCTCTTCGTTTCCTCGCACCAATCCCCGCTTTGGCCAGGCTCAGGGGCACGAGACGAACGCGGTGGCCACGACAACGTCGTTAACTTGCCGCTTGATCCGATGACCGGCACCTCGGAGATGCGACGGGCATACGAGCGCGTTGCCTTTCCGGCAATTGAGGCGTTCGCGCCGGAATTGATTTTAGTCTCGGCTGGATTTGACGCGCATGCAGCCGATCCGCTTGCAAATCTCAATTGGACGGAGGCTGACTTTACATGGATAACCAGCGCGATTTGCGATCTGGCGGACGCGCATTCCAACGGGCGCGTGGTCTCGACACTCGAGGGTGGATATGATCTTGACGCGCTTGGCGCTTCTGTCGCGGCGCATGTGCGGGTCCTGATGGAGCGGGGTGGATGACGGAAACAGCAATCGCCGATATGAGCTTTGAAGACGCGATGCGTGAGTTGGAGACGATCGTCACTCAGCTCGACTCGGGCAATGTGGCGCTTGAGGCGTCGATCAAGCTCTACGAACGTGGCGCTGCCTTAAAGGCCCATTGCGAGGCAAAGCTGAAGGCCGCCGAGGAGAAGGTTGCGGCGATTACGCTTGACGCCGAAGGGACACCCACCGGAACGAAATCCTTCGAGGCGACGTGAGCTTCGAGGACGCGCGCGCGCACTGCGCCGCGTGCATTCAGTCCAAATTAGACACGCATTTGGCCGGTCTGCCAACATCTGCGATTTCTCAAGGGATGTCGCATGCGCTCGCAGGCGGGAAGCGTTTGAGGGGCTTTCTCGTGATCGAGAGCGCCCGGCTTTTTGGGATCTCAGCGGAAACCGCTTTGCCGGTGGGGGCCGCAATCGAGGCTCTTCATGCGTATTCGCTTGTGCATGATGATCTTCCTTGCATGGATGACGACGCGCTACGGCGAGGTCAGCCGACGGTACATGTGAAGTGGGACGAGGCCACGGCGGTTCTTGTGGGGGACGCGCTCCAGTCACTTGCGTTTGAGCTGCTGCTGGAAGCAGACCTGAAACCAGCGGTGAAGGTCGCCCTTTGCTCGAGCCTCGCGCAAGCAGCGGGCGCCGCGGGAATGGTGCTGGGGCAAGCACAAGACATCGCCGCCGAAACAGCCGACCGAGAACTTTCAATCGAGGAGATCACGGATCTGCAAGCCAACAAGACCGGGGCATTGATTGCGTGGTCGGGCTGCGCTGGGCCTCGGATGGCAGAGGGGGATTTGGGCCCAATGCGTGTCTATTCAAAGGCTTTGGGTCTTGCCTTTCAGATTGCGGACGACATCCTGGACGTTGAAGGGGATGCGACGACGGCGGGCAAACGCGTCGGAAAAGATGCTGGCGCGGGCAAAGCCACCTTCGTATCGCTGCTCGGGCTTCAAGGCGCAAAGGATCGGGCGTGCGCCTTGGTCGAGGAGGCTGAGGCCGCACTTGCGCCGTACGGTAGCAAGGCCGATACCTTGCGGCAGGTGGCGCGCTTCGTTGTCTCGCGCGACCGTTAGGCCGCTTCTCGCAGGCCCCATGTTCGAGCGCCAACCCGAAACGCCGCTTCTCGAGCGGATGCAAAAGCCTGGGGAGATCGAGGTGCTCTCGGGTGGAGGGCTCCGGCAATTTGCCGAGAAACGTCGCGCCGGGACCATCAGCGCTGTCCGCGTGACTGGGTCTTGTCGCGTTGACCGTCGCTTTGCCCGCCGTGTTCGCTGCACCCAAGAACCGGATCGTTCGGGACATGAGCCACCAATGCTGTCCCCAAAAGATCATGGTTGGCCGCCGTGACCGGATCCGGACGTACCGACAAGGAGGCTGGCCCTCGGGTATCACCAAGCGGTCCGAGAGTGCCCCATGATCCGATTGGTGCTGCTCCTCCTTCCACCTCGATCTCAGCGGCGCTTGGGTGTGCGGTGGCCCGGGAGTTGGGCGCCACGCCTGAAGACAGGATTGGCGATTTCATTGCGGCAATCGGTGATGGCGCAAGGTCGGCTGGCATGGCCTACGGGGCGATGAACAACGCGGGGCGCCTCACGAGACGGCTGATCGTTATCCTGAACAAGAACGAGATGCCGATCGCGCCTCCCCAGGAGCGTGATGCCGTCTTCGTGGCGAAGCACCGTTTAAAGACATCGCGGATGCGGCGACGAGGCTTGCAAATCGGCTGCCCGCGTCTCTTTAAGAAGGGGCGACGCGCGCCAAGGGCATGCTCAGGCACATGACTGTAACCTAGACGCTTCTCGAAAAGCTTGGCTTCAACTACGTCGGTCCCATCGACGGGCCTGTTCATTTCCGTGTGGTCACAAAAAGGGTCAAGGCGACCCGTCGACCTAAACAGTGACTAATCGCAAGCATGGTGTCGCTCACTTCGATACAGTCACCCAGCAGCACACAAAGGTAGCTTCAAATGCACCATGCTGACCAGTGTTTACGCCAACTCGCTTCTTCAGGGAGCGCGATTACACGCGTATCGTCGCGGTGACAGCGGCTATTCCTGGTGGCACAGGGAAATCGCGTTTCACGGAGCGTTATCCACCGCTTTCTTTGGTGTTGCTACCGCGGAGCAGCAGTGTGGCCCAGTTGCTCGCCAAAGAGTGCATCTTTGATCGGGGGATCGCGTATCGCGCCACGGTCCAGCCTGGCATACTCATTGATCAGGGGATGCCCAAGGAGATCTATCAAATGGCAAGGCGCCACGCGGCGGATATCGATGCGAAGGTGCTGGATGTGATGGGCGATGCCGATCTTGGCGCGAAAGGGGCCTGACGTGGTTTGGCCGCTCGACCCCCATGCCCGGCCTGTCTTGATGTTTCGCTGGGCGGTGTTCCTCCTCGCGGGCTTCTTTGCGCTGCGACAGCTTGTGTTTACGGCGGACTATTCCGACGCTGGAGGACCGTTCCGATTTCTTACGATTTGGGGTCTATTACTGACGTTTTTTTGCGCGAGCCGGATGCTGGCTCTCTCCGAGCGACGCAGTTCCCTTACCTGGCCCCGGCTGGTCATGCTAACGGCAGTTGTAAACGGGCTTGTCGTGTTTCTCTATTGGCGCCTCTGGTTCCAGGACCCCGCGCTTGTCAATGCGCGCGAACCACTGCCCTTGTGGGTAAGTCTCTATGTCCATGGTTTGGGCGCGGCCCTCCAATGGGTCGACGCATTGGTCATCTATGGTGCGTTCCGGCGCCCTTTGCAGGTCATTGCTCCGCTTTTCATCCTGGTCGGAACCTATGTGGCATGGATCGAGTTCTTTGTGGCACCCATGAATGAGTTCCCGGTTGGCCGTGTCACCGAGGGACTGCCTTATCCGTTCCTGAACCACATGGAGCTGCCCGAACGGCTCGTATTTTATGCGCAGACAGCCGCGATGGGACTGGCCTTTCTCGCTGTTCTGTCTATTGCCGCCTACGGCGTCAGGCGCTGGCGTCAGTCTTCGGCCGCCAACAGCGCCGACAATCCCGAGCGGTAGTCCGGGTAAAGCAACTGGACACCCAACTCATTTTTGATGCGATCGTTACGGACGCGCTTTGACTCCGCGTAGAAGCTGCGGGCCATTGGTGTCATCTCCGCGTCTTCGAATGGCACTTCCGGTGGCAAGGGCAGCCCCAAAAGCTCCGCCGCGTGGGCGATAACCTCTTGTGGTGGTGCCGGATTGTCATCGCAGACATTGTAGATCCGTCCGGAATAGGGTCGATCGATCGAGGCGAGGAGAACCTGTGCAATGTCGTCGACATGGATGCGGCTAAAGACTTGGCCGGGTTTCACCACACGGCGCGCAGTGCCAGCGCGCACCTTCGCGAAAGGCCCGCGTCCCGGCCCGTAGATGCCCGCGAGGCGGAAGATGTGGAGCGAAAGGCCCGTCGCTTCGGCCAGCGATCGCCAGTCAGCCTCAGCCTCTACCCGGGCCCGACCGCGGCGCGTCGCTGGTGTGAGGAGGGCTGTCTCATCGATCCAAGCGCCCCCATGGTCGCCATAGACCCCCGTGGTCGAGAGATAGCCGACCCACACGATGTGGGGCGCGGCCCCGGCAATAGCCGCGGCCTCCGATCGGAGAACCGGGTCTCCTGCGTCGCCGGGTGCGACCGACGTGAGCACATGGGTGGCCTCGACCAGGGGCGCCGCGAGGCTCTCGCCTGGCCAGATCACAGGTTCGACCCCCAACGAGTGCAGTTGGGCCTCCTTCTCCGGAGTTCTGGTTGTGCCGATCACACGCCAGCCCCGGGCAAGAAGAAGCGGCGTTAGGGCCCGGGCCGAGAAGCCGTGGCCAATAGAGAGGAGGGTCGCGGTCATCTGGTGCAAAGTCTCAGGCGTCGAGCACGGGAATGCAAGCGGCTCACGCTTTGATGCGTGGCCAGGCTCCTTTTTGCTGCGCGTTGGACGACGCTACAGAGTCTAACGCAGCCTTTTTTTGCTCTAGTCGTTCGAGGCCCCGGCGCGAGCGGTCCTTGTCTCGGGTAGTGCAAAGCGTGGCAGGTCAAGGATCCTTCCTGCACCGTCTTGAAGCCACCAAAGACGCGTGCCACTCTTTGCCATGCCGATTACATCGCCACCGTTGACGTCTTGGGCCGAATGCGCCCAGCGTCTTGTCGCCGTCGCGGCTGGGCGCGCGCCTGCCGATCTCGTGATCCGCAACGGGCACCTGGTCAATGTCCACTCCCGTGAGATCTTGGACGGTTGGGAGATCGCCATCGCCGACGGACGTTTCGCCTATGTCGGCCCGGATGCGGCCCATGCCATAACCGACGCGACGGACGTTTTGGATGCCGGGGGACGATATATGATCCCCGGACTCTGCGACGGGCATATGCATATCGAGTCCGGGATGTTGACCCCGGCCGAGTTTGCCCGTGCCGTAATCCCGCATGGCACGACGACCATGTTCACGGACCCCCATGAGATCGCCAATGTCATGGGGATCGAAGGCGTGCGGTTGATGCATGATGAGGCCCTTATTCAGCCGATTTCGATCCTGACGCAAATGCCGTCCTGCGCGCCCTCGGCGCCCGGGCTTGAAACGACGGGCTTTGAGGTCGGACCGGCGGATGTCTCGGAGGCAATGTCTTGGCCCGGGATTATTGGTCTAGGCGAGATGATGAACTTTCCGGGCGTCATTGCCGGTGATGCGCAGATGCTGGCAGAGATCGCCGCCACGCAAATGGCGGGCAAGACCGTGGGCGGTCATTATGCCTCTCCAGATCTGGGTCCCGCCTTCCACGCCTATGTCGCAGGTGGCCCCGCAGATGATCACGAAGGCATCGCCGAGGAGGACGCGGTCGCGCGCGTGCGCCAAGGGATGCGGGCCATGTTGCGGCTTGGTTCGGCATGGTACGACGTGGCCGCGCAGATCACGGCGATCACCGAAAAGGGGCTTGACCCGCGCAATGTGATCCTGTGCACCGATGACTGCCACTCCGGCACGCTCGTTCATGAAGGACATATGAACCGGGTCGTCCGGCATGCGATCGCGTGCGGCTGCGACCCCCTCGTCGCCCTTCAGATGGCGACCATAAACACGGCCACGCATTTCGGCCTTGAGCGCGAATTAGGGTCTATTGCGCCAGGAAGGCGGGCGGATGTGATCCTGACGTCTGACCTGACGAGCTTGCCGATCGACCGCGTGATTGCGCGGGGTGTCACTGTCGCAGTGAGCGGAGAATGCCTGGTTGACTGTCCCCACATCAATTGGCCGGAGCATGCCCGGGCCTCGGTTCGCCTTGGGCGCAACCTGGCGGGTGCCGATTTTGAGGTGGCCGCGCCATCTGGCGCCAACCGGGTGAGGGCCAAGGTGATCGGGGTGATCGAAAACCAAGCGCCAACAAAGGCACTGACCGAAGACCTGCCGGTGGTCGACGGTATCGTTCAGGGCGAGGGTGAAGTTGCGCAGATCGCCCTGGTCGAGCGTCACCGAGGCACGGGTGGCGTCGTCAACGGGTTCGTGTCCGGGTTTGGCTACAAAGGCCGGATGGCGATCGCCTCGACCGTGGCCCACGACAGCCACCATATGATCGTCGTCGGTACGGACAGGGATTTGATGGCACGCGCCGCAAATCGTCTGGGCGAGATCGGCGGCGGGATCACGGTCTGGAAGGACGACGACGAGTTGGCATTGGTTCCGCTTCCGATCGCGGGGCTCATGTCGGACAGTCCTGCGGGCGAAGTGGCGGGCCAGGCGCAAGCCATGGTCGACGCCATGGCAACATGCGGATGCACCCTCAACAACGCCTATATGCAGCATTCGCTGTTGGCGCTGGTGGTCATCCCGGAACTCAGGATCTCTGATCTGGGACTTGTCGACGTGACCCGGTTTGCGCTGACCGATCTTTTGGAGGACGGCGCGTGACGCCAAGGCGCAACATTCCGGTCGAAAGCCCAGATGTCCCCAGCCATGAGCGGTTCGGTGATCCCGAGGCGGCGGTGAAGCGGCTAAACGAGCTCTATGACACCGCGTGCGGGTTTCTCGCGGAGAAGTTCACCACGGCGATGATCTCTGGCCCGCCCGACCGGCGGTTTCGCGCCTTTTACCCTGAAATCCGGTTTGCATCGGCAACCCATGCCACGGTGGACAGCCGGCTGAGCTTTGGTCATGTGACCGAACCCGGCACCTACTCCACCACTGTCACGAGACCTGGGCTCTTTGCCAATTATCTGGCGCAACAGATAAGGCTTTTGATCGAAAACCACGGCCAACCCGTCGGCATCGGTCCGAGCAGCGTGCCCATACCGGTGCACTTTGCCGTTGCAGCCGACCCCGAGATCAAAGTGCCACAGGAAGGCGCGACAAGTTTTGTTTTGCGCGATGTGTTCGATGTCCCGGACCTCACGACCACCAACGACGACATCGTAAATGGCTTTGGTGTGACCCATCCCGATGGGTCCCTTCCCTTGGCGCCTTTTACGGCGCAGCGGGTGGATTACTCGCTGGCGCGGCTGTCGCACTATACCGCGACCGACCCGGAGTGTTTTCAGAACCACGTGCTCTTTACGAACTATCAGTTCTACGTCGAGGAGTTCGAGGAGTTCGCGCGTACGGCGCTGGCGGATCCAGACACGGGGTATACGGGCTTTGTCGGTCCCGGAAATGCCAGGATCACGGAGGCAGATGCGCCGCTGCCAGCGCCCGAAAAGCTCCCTCAGATGCCATCGTATCACCTGGAACGGGCGGGAAACTCAGGGATAACGCTCGTCAATATCGGGGTTGGGCCGTCGAACGCGCGGACCGCGACAGACCACATCGCGGTCCTCAGACCCCATGCATGGCTGATGGTGGGCCACTGCGCCGGTCTTAGGAACTCGCAGCGCCTCGGCGACTTTGTGCTGGCCCATGCGTATCTGCGGGAGGATCACGTCCTTGATGACGATCTGCCGGTTTGGGTACCGATCCCTCCGCTCGCGGAAATTCAAATTGCCCTCCAGGACGCAGTGGCCTCGGTGTCCAACCTGGAGGATTACGAGTTGAAACGGATCATGCGTACCGGGACGGTCGCGAGCGTCGACAATCGGAACTGGGAGTTGGGGGATGTCGCAGGTCCGATCCAGCGGCTAAGCCAGTCTCGTGCAATCGCGCTTGACATGGAAAGCGCGACCATTGCGGCAAACGGGTTCCGCTTCCGAGTGCCCTATGGAACGCTCTTGTGCGTTTCGGACAAACCACTCCATGGTGAGTTGAAACTGCCCGGCATGGCCTCCGATTTCTACCGGACGCAGGTCTCCCGGCACCTCAAAATCGGCATTCGGGCTATGGAATCGATCCGCGAGATGCCGTTGGGCCGAATTCACTCTCGCAAGCTTCGAAGCTTCGAGGAGACCGCGTTTCTCTAGGTTGAGGGGGCTAAACCCCGCACAAAATGCTTGTTAGGCCCTATTTTTCTACTACTACGCGTTGTGTGTTGCATCAATATGACGTTTAAGTATGGGTGCACGCCCCCAAGAGTATGGGCGACAATGAGGAGATCATACATGGCAAAACCGATGACCAAGACGCAGCTCGTCTCTGCATTGGCCGACGAGATGGGGTCCGACAAGAAGTCCGCGGGTTCCGCTCTGGATGCGATCGTGGGGATCATCACCAAAGAAGTCGCGGGTGGTGGCGCCGTCACACTCCCGGGCGTTGGCAAAATCTATTGCCGGGAACGTCCTGCCCGCATGGTCCGAAACCCCGCCACCGGAGAACAGATCCAAAAACCAGCCGACAAGGTTGTGAAGATGACCATCGCCAAAGCCTTGAAGGACAGCGTGAACGACTGACGGCGCCAGCCTAATGGAGCATGAGGGCCGTCCCCTGGGCGGCCCTTTGTGTTTGCGGCTCGCGATACCGATACGCTTAAAACCACTGCCCCGGCTCCATCAGGCCAAGGTCCAGGAGCTGTTGGGGGTGCCACTCAAACTCGGTTGAGTTGTGCCAGCGGAACGATTGAATGTCGAACATGGAGCCCGCATTTGATTTGAGGGCTTTGGCGGTTCGAAACGAGCAGATCGCGGCCGTTAGGTTGTGGTGCCAAGGGCAGGAATAGGTGTTGTACTCCTCGTCGCCGAACGTGTGATCGGCCCGGAGTTTCAGTCCGGACGCGGCCCGGAAGATCGCGATCCGGTCGATCTTGCGGCGTTTGGCTGGAATGAATTCCTCAAATCGCCAGCGAAGACCGCCAAAAAAGTCGAGCTGACGTTCCTTGACCGGATCGTTCCTGCTGTGTCCCTTGCGCGCCAGAGCGTAATACCCCGACCGGTCCAGAAACGCATCCTCGAGCGACACGGCGCTGGGATATCGCTCGAGGTCTCCCGCATAGAGATCGATCACATAGGTGAGCATGGCCTCGCGACGCTCTTCGGCGTGAAACGCGAGCATCTCACCGATCTTGCGGCTGTCCGAGAACGGGTAGAACAGGTACTCGGCGTTGTAGCAGTAGTAGAACCAGACGCCCGGCGCGGCTTCGATCAGCTGGTTCACGGCGTGGGTCGTCGCGTCTTCGGCGCCGGTGTTGTAGGGAACCCGGCGGATGCTCTTTTCAAGCTTGTCCGGCAATGTGATCTCGTCGGGCGACAACAGGACGATTTCGCGAAAGCCGAGGAACTGATGGTGGCGGATCGTGGTGTCGAGCTCCACCGAATCCTCGGCGAAGATGAGCGCGACGGGCCCTTTCTTCAGGGCATCCTGGCCTTTCTTGAGGAAGTGCTCGAGATCGTTGTAGCGCATGGGGCCGCCTATTTGACGCATGGAATCATGAACTGCTTCGCCTCGCAACCGTTGCGAGAGGCGCGTTCCTTCGGTAGGAGGCCCCGGCGGAGAAAGGCGCGGTGATGGCGAAAAAGCTCTACATCAAAACCTATGGCTGTCAGATGAACGTCTATGACAGTGAGCGGATGGCCGAAGCGCTGGGCGATCGCTACGAAGCGACAGGTACGCCGGATGACGCCGATATGATCCTGCTAAACACCTGTCATATAAGAGAAAAGGCCGCAGAGAAGGTGTATTCCGAACTCGGTCGTTTCAAGCGTCTGAAGGCCGAAAGACCCGACCTGAAGATTTGCGTCGCGGGCTGTGTCGCCCAAGCGGAGGGTGCGGAAATTGTCCGTCGCCAGCCCATGGTTGACCTTGTTGTGGGGCCCCAGAGCTATCACCGCCTCCCCGAGCTCGAGGCGCGCGCGGGCTTAAAAGGGCCCACAATAGACACTGAATTTCCCGAAGAGGACAAGTTTGCTCATCTCACCAGGCGTCCCAAGGCCGGCCGGGGACCCAGTGCGTTTCTGACCGTGCAAGAGGGTTGCGACAAGTTCTGCGCGTTTTGCGTGGTGCCCTACACGCGTGGCGCCGAAACGTCCCGCTCCGCGGATCAGGTGCTTGGGGAAGCGCGTGATCTGGTGGCGCGCGGCGTGCGCGAGATTACGCTTTTGGGCCAGAATGTGAACGCCTATCACGGGCACCCCGGGGGCCTTGCTGGCCTGATCAAGGCACTCTCGGAAATCGATGGACTGGCGCGGATTCGCTTTACGACGTCCCACCCCAATGACATGGACAACGATCTCATTGAGGCATTTGGGACATGCGAGAAGCTGATGCCTTACCTGCATCTGCCGGTGCAGTCAGGATCGGACCGTATTCTGAAGGCAATGAACCGGAAGCACAGGGCACACGACTATCTCGCCATCATCGAACGTCTGCGTGCGGTACGCCCCGATCTCTTGCTGTCTGGTGACTTCATCGTGGGCTTTCCCGGCGAGACCGACGAGGATTTTGCACAGACCATGGCTCTTGTTGAAGAGGTGGGCTACGGACAGTCCTATTCGTTCAAGTATTCGTCCCGGCCTGGAACGCCGGCGGCCGAGCGCGCCGAGGTTGACGAAGAGGTCAAGGACGCGCGGCTGCAAATGCTCCAGGCGCTGCTGATGCGTCAGCAGAGGGCGGCGCAGGAGGCCATGGTGGGTCGCGAGGTTTCCGTGCTGTTTGAAAAACCCGGGCGCCTGTCTGGCCAGATGGGAGGCAAGTCGGATTACCTTCACGCGGTTCACGCAATGGCGCCGGACGTTGCGAGGGGGGATATTCGGCGGGTCCGGATTACGGATGCGTCCGCGAATTCTCTCGGAGGCGTCTTGGTCTGACGGCTCAGCGCTGTGCCAGACGAGCGAACTCGACAGCGGAGGGGCGCGGGGCGAGCCGTTTTGGGGCAGCCGTCGCGGGGCCTGCGAGGGCGGACTGCGCCGCCACGGTAAAGGCCAAAGTCATGATGACCGTCGGGGTCATTGGTTCGCTTCTGGCCTTATCCGAAGTAGATGAGCGCGGCGCGCAGGTTTTCGGGCTCGTCCCGGCGGGAGAGCGGGCGTACCGGGCGCAGGGCGGCGGCGATTTGGTTCAATGTTGTCATCATCGGTCCAGTTCCTTTTGGGTCCATCGGTGTCGATGAGAGCGTTCTGACGTTGCTGGGTTTCAGTCGGATGTCTTGGGCGGGCCTTTCGTGTTTCGCATATGTAATGTCTCACGCCGCCTTCGAAATGTGAATTCACGCTTAAAAACAGATGTTTGAGCACACGAGGCTGCGCAATTGCGTGAAGTCACTGAAACAATCGAAACGCCGGGAATGGGGTGCCCGGTCGCAGCCGCGTCA
>JBCCKB010000061.1:0-12207 GCA_039027595.1 Pseudomonadota bacterium
CCCAAGGTCGCGGAAACGCACCTGCTTTGCCAGAACCGCATGCGTTCCGATGACGATATCCACCTCGCCGCGCTCAAGACCTTCCCGCGTCAGAGCCGCCTCTCTTGTGGAGACAAACCGCGAGAGCTGGCGAACGGCGACCGGAAAGCCTCGAAAACGCTCCGAGAAAGTCTTGAAATGCTGGCGCGACAGAAGGGTCGTCGGCGCGATCACCGCAACCTGGACACCCGACATCGCCGCAATGAAGGCCGCCCGCATCGCGACCTCGGTTTTGCCGAACCCCACATCGCCGCAGACGAGCCGGTCCATCGGCGTGCCCGATCCGAGATCCTCGAGCACAGCCTCAATCGCGGAAAGTTGGTCATCGGTCTCCTCATAGGGAAACCGGGCCGAGAACGCCTCCCACATGCCCTCGGGTGGGGCAAGGATCCGCCCGCGTCTCAGATGTCGCTCAGCGGCGACGCGGATCAGACGGTCGGCGATTTCGCGGATCCGTTCCTTGAGGCGCGCCTTCTTCGCTTGCCAGGCGCCGCCGCCCAACCGGTCAAGCAGACCTTCCTCGTGACCAAAGCGGGACAGGAGCTCGATGTTCTCTACCGGAAGATACAGCCTGTCCCCGCCGGCATACTCGAGTTGAATGCACTCATGGGGTGCACCAAGCGCTGTCACCACATCAAGCCCTTGGTACCGGCCCACCCCGTGGTCGACATGGACGACAAGATCGCCCGGCGACAGGCTTTGATGCTCGGTCAGGAAGTTCTCGGCCCGGCGCTTCCGCCGAGGCGCGCGGATCAAACGATCCCCCAGGATGTCCTGCTCGGCAATTACTGTGAGATTTGCGCCACGTTCACCGCTCTCGAAGCCGTGTTCGAGCGCCCAAACAATCAGATAAAGTCCCCCCGCCTCTTCCGTGATCGCCCGCCAATCGGCAATTGGCTGCGCGTCTGAGACATCCTGGTCCTCAAGGAGACCTTGGAGACGCTCGCGCGCGCCCTCCGAGTAGCTTGCAATCACCACCGGTCCCGCCTCGCGACGAGTGGCGATATGCGACGCGAGTGCGCCGAAGAGGCTGATGTCCTCGTTCTGCCGCTCGGGCGCGAAGTCCCGGCCGATCCGTCCTCCGGCATCGGTCACGCCGGGCCCGGTGGGCTGGGGAAGCACCGCAAGCTGCACAACCCGGCGATCCGCAATCGCGGCTTGCCAAGCCTCGTCATCGAGGTAGAGAAGACCCGGCGGGCTGGGCTTGTAGACCGTGTCGTGGCGCGACTTTGCCTCCAGCGCCTCGGTGCGGGCCTCGTATTGGTCGGCGATCGCCTCCCACCTCGCCTGCCTCTGCGCAGTGACCTGATCGTCAAGGACGATGGGGGCCTCGGGAAGATAGTCAAAGAGCGTCTCGAGCGTCCCGTGAAAGAACGGGAGCCAGTGTTCGACGCCCGCGTGTTTCCGCCCGGCGCTCACCGCTTCATAAAGCGGATCATCCGTCCCGGCCGATCCAAACTCGGCGCGGTAGCTTTGGCGAAATCGTGTGATCGACGCGTCGTCCAAGATCACTTCCGAGACCGGGGCGAGTTCCACCCGCTCCAGCGTCTCCTTGGTGCGTTGGGTCGCGGCATCAAACCGACGCGCGCCATCCAGCACATCGCCAAACAGATCGAGCCGAACCGGTCCGGTCTTTCCAGGCGGGTAGATGTCGATGATGCCTCCACGGATCGCGTAGTCGCCCGGTTCGGTCACGGTGGGCGCCTGGACAAATCCCATGCGGACAAGGAACGCTCGCAGCGCCTCCTCATCGATCCGGTCGCCCACGCGGGCAGCAAAGGCGGCCTCGCGCAAGGTCGCCCGACTTGGCATGCGCTGGGTGGCCGCATTAAGGGTCGTCAGAAGAATGAAACGTTTCGGACCGCCTTGGGCAAGCAGGGCCAAGGTGGCCATTCGAGCCGAAGACACTTCGGGATTGGGAGACACCCGATCAAACGGGAGGCAGTCCCAGCCCGGGAGGGTGATGAGGGGTATATCGGGCGCCCGGAGCGCCAGGGCGGCCGCCATGGCGGCCATGCGCTTATCGTCCCGGGCAACGTGGATCGCCGCGCGGCCACTATCGTCAAGCGCGTCGAGCACGAGCTTCGCATCAAAGCCCTCGGGGGCGCCAGAGATCGTCACATGGGTCTGGAGCGGCATGGCGCTCAGGTGAGCGAGCCAGCCTCCGAAGTCAACCGCTACCAGCTCACGACAAGAATGTTCTGCGCCATCCCGTAAAGGCCCGTGATGAAGATCGAGATCACGCCAATAACCTGGGTAATCAAGCGGTGGCGCGACAGCAGCCGGCGGAGCGCGTCACCTCGCGCTCCTTCGGCCACGATCCGCCGGCCCGTCCAGACATTGAGCGCGCCGATGATCGTCATCGGAAACGCCAGCAGAAAAACCGCCTGGAGAAACTCCACATCGTAGCCAAAGCCAAGGATCAAAAGCGATGTATGGATCGCCGCCACGAGACCCGCCAACCAGGCGCCGGAACTTCTGACCACGTAGAAGATACGGTTCAGGTTGATGCGGACAAGTGCCTCGAGATCCTCCTCGGCCTGGCCGCCGCTGCGCGCTGCGCGCTGCACCAGATCGAACGGTACGCCCAAAATCCAATGGCTCGCCGTTGACCACACCACGGCGACCGCCATCCAGTACCAGAGATTCGAAAACGACCGGAGGTCGATCAACTCCAGCACGGTTTGATACCAATCCAAGGAGGGGTCCATACGCTTCTGAGGGCCTACTTTTTTGCCGGACCATAGGCACGCGAGGCTCCGATGACCACCCTTGAGGGCCCCTGTCAATCCATGCCATGCCTACGGGAAACAATCTGTAACTCGAGGGACATGTGGCAATGACACTTGGAGACTATCCGGCAACGCGTTTCCGGCGCTTACGGCGTTCCGACGCGCTGCGGCGGTTGGTCTCTGAACATGTGCTAACGACCCGTGATCTGATCTGGCCGCTGTTTGTGATGGACGGCGAAAACAGGTCCGAGCCGATCACTTCTATGCCGGGAGTTGAGCGGTTAACGGTCGACCGCGTGGTCCGTGCCGCCGAAGCGGCCCTGAACCTCGGAATTCCGGCCATCTGTCTGTTTCCGTATACCGATCCATCTCTCAAGACCGAAGGCTGCGAAGAAGCGTGGAACCCAGATAATCTCTCAAACCGCGCCACACGGGCCATTAAGCGCGCGCTACCCGAAATCGCGGTAATGACCGATGTGGCGCTCGATCCTTACAACGCCAATGGCCATGACGGCTTTGTCCGCGGCACGGAAATCGTAAACGATGAAAGCGTGGCCGCCCTGGCCCGCATGGCCGTTGCCCAGGCCGAGGCGGGGTCGGATATCATCGGACCTTCGGACATGATGGACGGCCGTATTGGCGCGATCCGCGCGGCGCTTGAGGCGGGTGGGCACGTCAACGTCGCGATCATGAGCTATGCCGCGAAATACGCGAGCGCGTTTTACGGACCGTTTCGCGACGCGGTAGGCGCCTCCGGGGCACTTAAGGGAGACAAAAAGACTTACCAAATGGATCCAGCGAATGGTGACGAGGCGCTGCGGCTTGTCGAACGCGATCTCCGCGAGGGGGCGGACATGGTCATGGTCAAGCCGGGGATGGCTTATCTCGATATTTGCCAGCGCGTAAAATCGCACTTTGGAGCGCCAACCTACGCCTACCAAGTATCCGGTGAATACGCGATGCTCAAAGGCGCAGCCCAGCAAGGCTGGCTTGATGGCCCCACGGTGATGGAAGAATCGCTTCTCGCCTTCAAACGCGCCGGCTGCGATGGGATCTTGACGTATTTCGCCCCGCAGATGGCCGAAATCCTCACGACCCGAGCCAAGTATTAGAGAAGATCACAACAACGGGTAATGACTCTCCCTGTCGGAATCGCTATAATTTGCGTGGAGCGGCTAGATAAAGCCGTCAATCGAGGCATACCGGCAAGATGAGGGGTATCCCCATGGCAATTTTCTCACGGCGCGCGAGCCTGATCGGCGCGCTTTCGGCAGTGTCGCTGCTTGCAGCCTGCGGCAACGGCGTTGGGTCTCGCGGCGGCGATGTCATCGACGCCCGCGTTGATACGGTCGTTAACCAACTCGAAGTTGAGTTTCCCAACACGAGCGATCTTCGGAGCAAATCCGTCGGCATGTTGGTCATGCCTTTGATTACCGAAGCAGGGCTAGGCTTCGGCGGCTCCTATGGACGGGGCGCGCTGCGCATCAACGATGTCACCGTCGACTACTACGCCGCGGCGCAAGGTAGCTTTGGCTTGCAGATCGGCGCGCAGCAGTATTCGCATGTGCTCTACTTCATGACAGAAGACGCGCTCGCGGAGTTTCGTGCCTCGCCCGGGTGGGCTGCTGGAGCGGATATCGAATACACCGTGTCGAACCGGGGTGAGAATGTCTCAGCTGAGACCACAACCGTCCTCGACCCGGTGATTGCCGTCGTGTTTGGGCAAACAGGGCTTCTGGCGGGCGCGACTGTCGAAGGCACCAAATACACCCGGATTATCCCCTAGCGGTGTTTGCGCTCGTGCGCATGCAGGCCTAACGCATGCACACGAAAAAGAAAAAGCCGCCGCGCTCCGGGACAGGAGGCGGCGGCAGTTGCGTGTCTGTGGCTTTCCGGGGAGGGCAGGCAACCCTCAGACGCGACGGGGACAACGCCGCGTCAAATCGCGCACGATGATTGGGACAGGCGCGACCGGCATACAGACCGCAGGCAGAGTTCAGGAAAGACCGGGAAGCGACAGCCCCACAATCAAAACAACCATCAGCGCGGCGGCTCCAACGAAATCCCGCGCGAGCAGACTTGGATTACGGGACAGCGCGACTTTAAGCGTATCGATCATGGGCGGTGATCCATTCTGATGTGTTGTTTCACTTTTGTTCTCATAAGATCTCGCGCTTGTAAAGAACTTTTTAAGAACATTTGCGAACAAGTTAAGAAACTCGACGTCAGGCTCGCGATCGCCCCGCCCGCGACGCTTAGCCAACATCTATGAGACGGATCGCTTTGTCTTGCTCCATAAGCCACAAAAGGACCCGTGCCGCCCTGCCCCTGTCACTTTCAAGCCTGGGGTCGCTCTCTAGAAGGCGACGCGCGTCGCTCTGGGCAAGCGCCATCAAGCCCGCTTGGCGTTCCAGGTTGGCTATTCGAAACCGCGGCAAGCCCGACTGCGCGGTACCAATCACATCGCCCGCGCCCCGCATCGCGAGGTCCTCCTCGGCGATGTAAAATCCATCTTCACTCTCGCGCAGGGTCTCAAGCCGCCGCGTGCCCGTATCCGACAGAGGTGGTTGATAGATCAGCAGGCACGTGGACGCATCGCTGCCGCGTCCCACCCTTCCGCGAAGCTGATGAAGTTGCGCAAGACCAAACGTCTCGGCGCGTTCGATGACCATGATTGTGGCATTGGGCACGTTGACACCCACCTCGATCACCGTGGTGGCCACGAGAACCCGCGTTGTGCCAGCCACGAAACGTGCCATCGCGGCGTCCTTCTCGGTCGCGGGCAGCTGACCGTGAACAAGACCAACGACATTATCGCCCAAGGCCGCCCGGAGCCGCGCAAAGCGATCTTCGGCCGCCGTCATGTCAAGTGTCTCACTCTCCTCGACAAGCGGGCACACCCAGTAGGCCTGGCGACCATCGTCGATCGCGCGGCGAAGATGTCCGACCACTTCGTCAATGCGCCCCGACGATATGAGCGCCGTTGTCACGGGTTTCCGGCCAGGGGGTTTCTCATCCAGGACCGAAACGTCCATATGACCGTATTGCGCGAGGCTCAGCGAGCGCGGGATCGGCGTTGCGGTCATCACGAGAACATCGGCGGACGCCCCTTTTTCTCCAAGTTCCATCCGCTGAGCCACCCCAAAGCGGTGCTGTTCGTCGATCACTGCCAGCCTTAAATTGCGGAACGTGACATCTTTCTGGAAGACAGCATGGGTTCCCACCAAGATCTGGATATCCCCCGAAGCGAGTGCTGCAAGCTTGGCTGCGCGTTCGCGCCCCTTGTCCCGACCCGTGAGAATCTCAAAGACGACCCCGGCGTTCTCGGCCAGAGGCTGGAGGCTTTCCAAATGCTGTCGTGCCAGGATTTCGGTGGGCGCCATTAGGGCCCCCTGCCCGCCAGCTTCAACTGCCGACAAAAGCGCAAGAAATGCAACAAGGGTCTTCCCGGAGCCAACATCTCCCTGCAACAGCCGGTTCATTCTTGTTGCCGCCGACATATCGGCGTCGATCTCGGACGTCGCGCGCATCTGGGCGCCGGTGGGGGCGTAGGCAAGAGCCGAAAGGACCCTGTCGCGCAGATGCCGCCCCCCTCGCGTGACGAGGCCGGGCTTACTCCGCGCGGCGGACCGCGCCAGGGCAAGCGTCAATTGATGCGCCAGAAGTTCGTCATAGGCGAGCCGCTGACGCGCGGGGGCCGCGAGGGAAAGATCCGTTGACGATTTCGGGGAATGGGCCGCTCTGATGGCGTCGCGCCATGTGGGCCAAGCCTCCCGCTCGATGAGCGCGGGATCTGCCCACTCGGCCAGGACAGGGGCGCGTTCAAGAGCCGATAAGGCGCCGCGCGCCAAGGTCTTTGGACTGACATCCTGGAGCCGGGAATAAACCGCCTCGAACTCCGGAAGGTCGGCGGCGGCGGCACTATCGAGGATGTGGTCGGGATGGGCCATCTCTGCCAAGCCATCAAACGGCTCAAGTCGCCCAGAGACCACCTTGCGCGCGCCCACGGGAAGCTGGCGCAAAGCCCATTCGCCTCCGTGGAAGAAAACGAGGTTGAACGAGGTCTCACTGTCTTCCACCTGCGCTTTGACGGGTCCGCGCTTGCGCCGCGACGGGATGTGACGCAGGACGCTCACCTCGACTGTTACATCGGCTGGGAGACTGAGCCCCAGGGTCGTGCCAATGATCCGGCGGTCAATTCCAGTGTAAGGTAGGGTAAAGAGCACGTCCCGGGGTGTTTCGAGACCAGCCTTGGCCAAGGCTTGTGCTGTCTTCGGGCCAATCCCGTCGAGCCCGGTGATCTCCGCAAAGAGCGGAAACAGGACTTCGGGTCGCCCGCTCATTCGCGCCCGGCGAGCACCATCCAGGCGTCCTCATCGATGGTCTCGACGCCAAGTTCCGCGGCCTTTTTGGCCTTTGATCCTGCGCCAGGGCCCGCCACCACAAGATCGGTTTTGGCCGAAACCGACCCCGCGACCTTCGCGCCAAGCGCCTCGGCTCGTGCCTTGGCCTCGGCACGGGTCATCTGCTCTAGCGTTCCAGTAAATACAATGGTCTTGCCCGCCACCGGACTTTCGGTGGACTGAGCCTCGGGTGGCGTGATCTCCTCGAGTGCCAAGACCAAACGATCAATCGATGCCCGTTCCTGCGGTTGAGCGAGCGCTGTCACCACCGCCCGGGCGAGGGTTTCGCCAACACCATCGATTGCGAGGAATTCACCCCAGGCGGGGCTCTCGGCGATGGCCTCGCGCGTGAGGGCGGTTGCGCCTGGCTCGCTGGCGGCGCGCTTGGCGGTCTCCGAGAGGGTCTCCCATGTTCCGAATGCCCGCGCCAAGTCACTCGCGGCCACCTCTCCCAGATGACGGATCCCGAGCCCAAAAAGAAACCTCGGAAACGAAATGCGGCGGCGCACGTCGATCGCATCGAAGAGGTTCGCGGCGGACTTCTCACCCCAGCCGTCGCGGTTCTTGAGTTGAGACAGCGCGCCAGCCCCAAAACGCGCGCGCAAGCTGAAGATGTCTGCCGGCTCGCGGATCCAGCCATCTGAATAGAATTGCTCGACCTGCTTGGCCCCCAGGCCCTCGATATCAAAGGCCGAGCGTGAAACGAAATGCTTGAGTTTTTCAACCGCCTGAGCCGGACAGATAAGGCCACCCGTACACCGGCGAACGGCGTCTCCCTCTTCGCGGATCGCGCGCGATGCACATTCCGGGCACGTCTTTGGGAATTCAAATGGCACAGCCTCGGCAGGGCGTTTTCCCAGGTCCACGTCGGCGACTTTGGGAATCACGTCGCCGGCTCTGTAGACCTGCACCCAATCGCCCGCGCGAATATCCTTGCCGCCTCTAATCGGCTGTCCTGTGGCATCGCGTCCGGCAATATAGTCTTCGTTGTGCAGCGTTGCGTTCGATACAACAACACCTCCGACCGTCACCGGCTTGAGGCGGGCGACGGGAGACAACGCCCCTGTGCGGCCCACCTGAATGTCGATCTCCTCAAGGCGTGTCCAGGCCAACTCCGCGGGGAACTTATGTGCGATCGCCCAACGGGGTGTGGTTGACCGCACGCCTAGACGTTCCTGCAAAGCGAGATCATCGACCTTGTAGACCACACCATCGATATCGTAGCCCAGCGTGGCGCGCTGAGCCTCAATTGCACGGTAGTGTAAGAGCATTTCTTCGGGACCCTGGCATTGCCGGGTGAGCGGATTGGTCGCAAAACCAAGCGCTTTTAGGCGCTCAATTGCTCCCGCCTGGGTTTCCGCCAACGGATCGCTCAGTTCCCCCCATGCGTAGGCGAAGAACCTCAGGGGACGTGCGGCCGTGATGCCGGGATCAAGCTGTCGGAGCGACCCCGCGGACGCGTTTCTGGGATTGGCGAAGACCTTTTCACCAGCCGCGTGTTGCCGTGCATTCAGAGCGGAGAAGTCCGCATGGCTCATGTAGACCTCGCCGCGCACCTCAAGAATGTTCGGAGCGTGATCGAGGGTCTTCGGGACATCGTCGATTGTCATCGCGTTTCGCGTCACGTTCTCGCCCACCGCTCCGTCGCCTCTCGTTGCGGCCAAAACGAGGCGCCCGCCCTCATAACGAAGCGACAGTGACAACCCGTCGATTTTTGGTTCAGCCGTGTAGGTCAGTGGTGCCTCGCGGCCAAGATATCGGCGCACCGATACATCAAAGTCGACGATGTCGGTGTCCTCGAAGGCGTTGGCCAAGGACAGCATCCGCACTTGATGAGTGACTTTGTCGAAGGTTTCGGAAGGGGCCGCCCCGATCTGATCAGACGGGCTGTCATTGCGTTTTAAGTCAGGGTAAAGCGCCTCAATCGCAGCATTTCGGCGTTTTAGACTGTCGTATTCCGCATCGCTGAGAACGGGGTCGTCGGCGGTATGGTACGACACATTCGCGCGATCCAAGAGCTCCGCCAACCGAGCGAGCTCGTTGGCGGCTTCCTCTTCAGTCAGATCACCGGCCGCGCCGTTCTGCGTCAAACTTTCCTCCACCGCGACCTGCGCTCCAAGTGTTAGGAGCGCAGGCGCTGGAGGTCCAGTCTGAGTGGTGGATTATCCCTTAGGCGCCAACCGCAAGTGGCCGGTCGTCGATTAAGGGTTCGGGATCGCGGAGAACATAGCCCCGGCCCCATACTGTCTCGATATAGTTTTCGCCTTCAGTGGCTTGGCTAAGCTTCTTGCGAAGCTTGCAGATAAACACGTCGATAATTTTAAGCTCGGGCTCGTCCATGCCACCATAAAGATGGTTAAGGAACATCTCCTTCGTGAGCGTTGTGCCCTTTCGAAGGGAAAGCAGCTCGAGCATCTGGTATTCCTTGCCCGTCAGATGCACGGATTTGCTATCAACCTCGACTGTTTTGGCATCGAGATTCACCGATATCTTGCCTGTTTTTATGATGGATTGAGAGTGACCCTTGGAGCGCCGGATGATTGCATGAATGCGCGCCACCAGTTCTTCGAGATGAAACGGTTTTGTCAGATAGTCATCCGCGCCAAAACCGAAGCCCTTGATCTTGTTGTCCGTGTCATCCGAACCCGACAAAATCAAAATCGGAGTGTCGATCCTCGCCAAGCGTAGTTGCCGCAGCACATCGTGCCCGTTCATGTCGGGAAGGTTAAGATCGAGCAATATCAGGTCGTAATCGTAGAGCTTTGCGAGGTCGATCCCCTCTTCCCCCAAGTCGGTCGCATAGACATTCAGATTGGCATGCGTCAGCATCAGCTCGATGCTTCGTGATGTCGTCGGATCGTCTTCGACCAGGAGGACGCGCATTACACAACTCCGCAATCTTATTTTCGTCGTTGTTAACTCTGGCCGAGAAAGGTTAATTGGCCGTTACCCTGAAAGAACTGTATTCTAAACAACCTAGGGTTGTCTATACCTTTGCAAAGATGTTGCCTTCAAGGCGGCCTCGCCATGCTGAATAACGGCGTTTTGCCAGCTTTCGTATTCCTCATCGGTGAGCCCGTAGGTTTCGATGGCTGTTTCACGGCTAATGAGCCCATGGGAAACGGCGCGAACAACCGCGGCTTTCCGGCTCGCGACCCATCGTCGGGTCATTGGATCTGGCAAGTCGGCCCTAGTCATCACGGTCCCGTCTGGCAGGGTGACGGCACGCGGTCCGTCAACTTTCTTCAAGTACATCCCAAACCCCTCTGGCATGATACGCGGCCAGAAAAATCGCTGATCCCGCTTAATGGCGCGTGAAACCAACACTTGTTGTTAGGTTGGATTTTCCTATATTTCGCGACTGTTTCCCCCGTGCGGAGTAACCATGGCACTCGATCGAGACACGGCGCTCAATTCCCTCGGCCTTCCAAAAGCGCCGGGCGATACGCGCGTGCTTGTGGCGATGTCAGGTGGGGTCGACAGCTCGGTCGTGGCCGCCGTTCTCGCGGAACAGGGCTACGATGTTGTGGGCATCACGCTGCAACTCTACGATCACGGCGCCGCTCTCGCGAAACAGGGCGCTTGCTGCGCGGGCCGGGACATTCACGACGCGCGGCGCGTCGCCGAGGATATGGGGTTTCCCCACTACGTGCTCGACTACGAGAACACCTTCCGCGAGGCGGTGATCGATGAGTTTGCGGACAGCTATCTCGCTGGAGCAACACCCGTGCCGTGCATCCGTTGCAACGAACGGGTGAAATTTCGCGACCTTCTTGAAACCGCCAAAGATCTTGATGCCGATTGTATGGCGACGGGACACTATATCCAGCGCAAGCTCGGGACGGCCGGTCCCGAGCTTCACCAAGCGGAAGACAAAACACGCGATCAGAGCTACTTTCTGTTCGCCACCACAGCCGAGCAGCTCGACTACCTGCGTTTTCCGCTTGGGCACTTAAACTCCAAGTCCGAAACCCGTGCACTGGCTGAGAAATTTGGGCTAAGGGTCGCCGACAAACCAGATAGCCAGGACATTTGTTTTGTGCCGGATGGGAACTATGCCCAGGTGATCGAGAAACTGCGCCCCGGCGCGGCGGACCCTGGCGACATCGTCGATGTGGCGGGCAGAGTTCTCGGTCGCCATGCAGGCGTCATTCACTACACGGTCGGGCAGCGGCGCGGACTTGGGATCGGAGGGCTCTCTGAGCCGCTTTACGTGGTCCGCCTCGATGTTGACGCACGCCAAGTGATTGTGGGTCCCAAAGAGATGCTCGCAACGCGCACGATCCCCGTACGCGACGTGAATTGGCTCGGAGATGCGCCCTTCACATCCCGCGACGAATGGCAGCTCGCGGTTAAGGTCCGCTCGACGCGCCCTCCTCGCGAGGCGCTCATCCGGCCAATTTCCGCGACCGAGGCCGAAGTGGAACTTCTGATCCCGGAGGAAGGCGTCTCACCAGGACAGGCATGCGTCTTCTACGCACCTGAGGGATCGCGCGTAATGGGCGGCGGCTGGATCTGGCAACGCCGGTGAACTCCCGCCGTATCCGGAGTGAACGCCTGCTACTGCGTCCGTTCCAGCACGATGACGTCGCCGACCTGTTCCGAGTTTTCAGCAACCCCGATGCGATGCGCTACTGGGGTAACGTGCATGCCAGCCCAGCTGACACGGCGCGCTTCATTGCCATGACGCTTGGCGCACCGGAAACCCAGTGTTGTGACTTTATCATCGAGCTTGACGGCGCGGCTGTCGGCAAGGTTGGGATGTGGAAGGCCCCCGAAATCGGGTTCATCCTACATCCCGACCATCATCGGAAGGGCTACATGCGGGAGGCTTTGAAGACCGTCATCCCACATCTTTTCCAGACCTATGATCTGGCGAGGCTAACGGCCGATGTCGACCCCGACAACAGGGCTTCGCTGGCACTTTTGGCGAGGCTTGGGTTTCGCCGGACGGGATGGGCCGCAAACACAGATCAGATCGGCGGCCGGATGTGCCATAGCGTCTATCTTGCCCTCGAGCGGGCCGATTGGCC
>JBCCKB010000062.1:0-12190 GCA_039027595.1 Pseudomonadota bacterium
AGAATTTTCGAATCCAGCTTTGCGAGCATGGAACCGAACTCGCGCTGTGGGGCCAGCTAAGTTGTCCCCTCCCCCCTTTCACCTCTGCCATAGGACTGGCGGCGAGCGGGGATGTGGATCGCGAAGAAGCGGCCTTTGGCCGAACATCCCATGGAGCGGTGGCGTCAGATTGACCGGAAGCTTGCGACCGGAGCGGACGTCGCCTCCGCCAGTCTTGGTGCCGTGCATGCCGCGGATCGCGAGGTGGTACGGCAAACCAGGGTCCCGCGAAACGTTGCCACATTCAACACCCGGCCGACGCGGTTTGTCGGGATGGATCGGTCGCGGCTGGCCGTGCTGCTGCACCTTGAAAGGCAAGTACCCGGCCAGGGAACATTGTGCCGTCGGAAGGGTCGACCACCGCGGCGCCAACGGTCCGAGCCGGGTGGGCGGCGGTCCGGGCGGCAATGGCGCATGCGGCGCTCGAACCGGGCGCACCCGTCTTCATGGACAGCGCGTGCCACCTCGGGCAGCGGGCGTGACGACGTAGGAGCTTCGCCGCGCCGTCTTTCACACACGCCGCAAGCTCGCAACGCCCGGACGGGGCACGGTGCGTCCGAATACCTCGGATGGGACAACGGCCGACGCGCCAAGGGGCTCGGCTGCGGCGCGCAACCGTCGGGCAAACCCGCACACTCTTCGGATGCCTCTGTTGTGGCGGCATGCCCTGCAGCTCTTGCACCGCCGGTTCCAGCCACGCCAACTCGCTCGCACGCTACGAATTCCTTGTATCGATGATTGCCGATATGCGCGGATCAGATCAAGGAAGCGAAAGATAAGATAGAGGCCCTGGTGCGAAATCTGGTCGTGCCAAACATCACCGCGCTCGAACGCAAACTCGGCGACAGTAAGATCAAAATGCTCCTCCTGGCCGAGACAGCCGCAAACCCAGGCCGCCCACACCCCTACGGCCAGATATTCGAACCCGCGATACGGTTTCTCGCGAGCCCATGTCCACCCGGGGTAATCGGCCGCTGCAAGGTCTAGAGAAAAGTCATGAAAGAGGGCCTCGAAAAGGGCCCGCCATGCTACCGAGATCGCAGCAGTCCGCCCCGCAAACCTCTTCAAATTAGTGCCTTACAAGACACTTGCATCGAGAAGTGCAATCTGGCGGAGAGACAGGGATTCGAACCCTGGAGACGGTTTCCCGCCTACACGCGTTCCAGGCGTGCGCCTTCGACCACTCGGCCACCTCTCCACGCGGAGGCCATCTAGCGGGTTGGCCGTGTCTTTGGCAAGTGGTGTCGGCCGGATCGGCCGACGAACCGGCAGCTCAAGATCACCCAGTGTTCGCGAACCTGCCGAGATGTCGGCCGCCGTACACGCAACCTTATGCCGTCTGGACCTCTCCGCAGGGCGACAGATCAACCGCGATCGCATCCGGCCGGACCTCGACAAGGTGCAGCTGCCGCCCTCGCGTGACATTGGACGTACCGGGTTGTGGAAGGCTCCGGTCCTGCGTCGAGCTTGCATTCCCTAGATGAGCATCGACGCTTTTCCACGCCCACGAAACGCACAATCCGGCGAGAGAGACGAGGGCTCGAGGCAGATGGCCTGCGGTGGGGAAACGCACGCGGCACGGCGGCACGTCCACGGCAGAATGACATGAGAGGCTCTCTCTAAGGATGAGCCCGCGTGTGTCGTTCACGGCCGGAACCAGGCGTTCCAGCGCCCTCAGGCGAGCGCCCTTGAAAGACGGTAGCCTAGGTATCGGCGCCGTCGGCGTCCTCACCTGCGCCTTCAGGGCCGTCGGGGCGCGCGCGCGGAACCGAGGGTGGTGCGGAAGACGCTGAACTTCGCCGAAGCGTTTCTGGGTTTCGAAGCCAGAGGTCCTGCTGCGGGAAGGGAATCTCGATCGCTTCCTCGGCGAAGCGCTCGGCAATTCGGTGACGCATCTCGCTTGTCACTTCAAGAATGCGGTTCACGTCACGCAGGATAACCCTGATGCGGAAGTCGAGGCTCGAGGACCCGAAGCCCAAAAAATCCACAGACGGTTCGGGGTAGAGCGCGACGACCGGGTGCTCCTTCGCGATCTCCAGAAGGACCGTTTCCACGCGCCGGGTGTCGGTCCCATAGGCAACGCCCACTTCGACAATCGCTCGGCCAATGTCGCTTCCGCGCGTCCAGTTGGTCACGGTTCCCGAGATGAAATCCGCGTTCGGCACGATCACCTCTTGGCGGTCGAAGGTTTCTATCGTGGTCGAGCGCACGGAGATACTCTTGACCGTGCCCATCTGACCGCCAACTTCGATCCAGTCGCCCTCGCCGATGGGCCGCTCTATCAACAGGATGATCCCAGCCACGAAGTTTTGCACGACGTTCTGAAGGCCGAATCCGATTCCGACGGAGAGCGCACCAAAAACATAGGCCAGAGCCGTCAGGTCAATTCCGCCTGATGTGATGGCAAAGAGTGCCGCAAGACCAATGCCCACGTAGCCCACAAACGAGGTCACCGCGTTCCGGGCACCGGCATCGAGGCTCGTCCTTGGGAGAACCGAGCTCTTGAGCGCCCGCTGCAACAGCCGCGTCGCCATGTAGCCACCGGCGAACACAAGGGCGACCGTCAACACGACGCCAGGCGTCAACCGGGTATCGCCCAAGGGGATGCCTTCCATGACCCGGGCGTAAATCTCGCCCAACCGCTCGGGCCGCATGCCCCACGTCAGCCCCAGGAGAGGCAAAGCCGCAATCAACAGCACGCCGTTGATCAAGACGGGAACAAGCGCGTCGCCGGCGGTCTCCAAATTGGTGCGCGTGACCGCCGAATAAAGGTCTCGGATCGGCCATTGAAGCGCGATAAAGAGCCCCACGAGACCAAGCGTGTAGCCGGTGGGAATGGTTACGGCGGTCGCCAGGGCGTTGTACCCTGCAAGCGCAGAAATCGGACCGATCAGCGCGACCACACCGAGTAGTCGCCCCATAACGAGCAAGGCCCACATGCCAAAGCCCTGGGCCTCGTCGCTGGAGGCGGCCTTGAGGGCGCGTACAAGCTGCCGGCTCAACCGCCAGTAACCATAGCCCAGGGCTAGGAAAATCGGGAGATTCAACACCGCCGCGGCGGAGGGCGCCACGCTCTCCAGTCCGGTTACCCCCTGGACCGCGGCCCATGCACCCATGAAGGAGCCAATGAGGATGCCCGACCGTCGCAAGCGGCGCCGAGGCGCCATCTCAAGGTCGAAAAGCGTCGGCAGGCCGGGTTCAAGCGGAAAGACCCGGTTCACGAGCCACAGCGCACCGTAGACGATCACAACCACCCAGACGAGGCCCTCGAGGAGCGAGAGGCCGGTTGATCCGGACGGGTTAAGCGACGCCACCGCGGCGATGAACAACAGAAAGCCCGCAAGCGGGACCAGGACCTGCGTGATAGAAATCACGAAGCCAATGACCAAACGGCCCTGCCAACGGCCCCCGCCCTGCACAAAATCTGTGAGATATGTCATCCACGACCTGCCGCGCATGAGCATGAGAATGGAGGCCGCGAAGAACGCGAGCGTCACTGGCAGTCTGCGGAGGATCTGGCGCCGCTTGATTTCCGATCCGAACGTGTCCACGGCTTCGGAAGCCAGATCGCGCGCGACATCGTACAGCGCCTCAAAGGCGGGGGGCCAGTTTGCGGGGTTTGCTGGGGTGGGCACAGCCTCTAAAAGGGCCTCGGTCTGGCGCGTTCTGACCACGTCGTCAATTTCCGAGATCATGCCATTGGCCCTGTTGTAGGCCTCAAGCGCCCGGAGCTGCGGCGCTTCGGCATCGGCGAGACGGCTGGTCAGCTCGGAACGTCGGGCGGCGATATCGGGGGGTTCGGTTTCTCCGGCATCGGTGTCGGGCGCTGTGCCCAGTGCCGCCACCTGCGCACGGAGCGTCGCGACCCTGTCACGGTTAATCGACTCTGCGTCGAGAAAGTTCGCGCGCCATCCAGAGAGAACCTCGCGGAGCTCCGTAAGCCGCGCGGTCGGCGTTGCCTCCTCCGCGATGGCCTCTTCGGCTTCGGTGGCCACCTGTTCCCAGTTTGAATAGTCCGGCGCCTCGTTGGCCGAGGACTGCGCAAACCCGCCGCCAACGCCAATCATACACGCGAACAGGACCGCTTGAACGGCCAGGAGAACGTATCTATGCGCGCCCATCACTCCTCGAAGACGGATGGGAGAAGTCTCCCCTCACCCTCAAGCCACGCTGGGACCGGCAGGTTCTTTTCCCGCAGGAAGTCTGCGTTAAATAGCTTCGATTGGTAGCGCGTGCCGTAATCACAAAGGATGGTCACGATCGTCTTTCCGGGACCAAGCTCGCGTGCCAGCCGAATGGCCCCGGCGATGTTGATCCCCGACGAGCCGCCAAGGCACAGCCCCTCCTGCTCAAGGAGGTCAAAGACGATGGGCAAGGCTTCGCGGTCGGGGATCTTGTAGGAGAAATCGGGGCGAAACCCCTTGAGGTTCTCTGTCTCGCGCCCCTGCCCGATGCCTTCGGTGATCGAGCTGCCCTCGGCCTTGAACTCCCCCGTGGTGAAAAACGAGTGGATCGCGGAGCCCTCAGGATCTGCCAGTGCAAGCTTCACCCCCTTGGGCTGTAGAACTTGCCCTACCCCCGCGAGCGTACCCCCGGTCCCCACGGCCGCCACGAAGCCCGCGACCTGACCACTGGTCTGTGCCCAGATCTCCGGGCCCGTTGTTTCAATATGCGCCTGCCGGTTCGCGGTATTGTCGAACTGGTTCGCCCAGATCGCGCCCCGGGGCTCGGACTGGTTCAGACGCTCCGCCAATCTCTTCGAGTACTTCACGTAGTTGTTGGGGTTCTTGTAGGGCACCGCCGGCACTTGGACGAGCTCGGCCCCAGCGATCCTAAGCATGTCCTTCTTCTCTTGGCTTTGAGTTTCGGGGATCACAATCACGGTCTTAAACCCAAGCGAGGCCCCCACCAGGGCCAGCCCGATCCCCGTATTCCCAGCCGTACCCTCAACGATCGTGCCACCGGGCTTAAGGCGGCCCTCGTCGACCGCATTTCTGATGATCCGCAGGGCCGCGCGGTCCTTAACTGACTGGCCGGGGTTCATAAACTCCGCCTTTCCGAGGATTTCGCAATCAGTTGCCTCGGACGCGGCTTTCAGCCGAATAAGCGGCGTGTTTCCCACGGTGTCGGACAGCGACGCGCGGATGGTCATCGGCCAGAGCTCCCTTTGGACGTTCCGTCTCTCTAGGCTGCGCATCAGGCGTGTTCAAGGCGAGCCGCGTAGCCGTCCGCGGTTCACGGCAAGCCACTGGGCCGAGAGTATCAGAGGCGCGTTCGCAGCCTCTCCGGTGCTGATCAGCGCCATCAATCTATCAAAATCAACAAGGTGGCCTTTGATGTCTTCGGCCTCCGCTTCCGCACCAGCAATCACGGCGGACGCATCTGGGAGCTCCGCTAGCCCCACGAACGAAATAAGGAATTCCGCAAGCGTGCCGGGTGACGGGTAATACCGCGCGATTTCATGAAGCTCGCCAATGTCGAGCCTTGCCTCCTCTTGGGCTTCGCGCCGCGCGGTGTCCTGCGGAGTCTCTCCAAGATCGATCCTGCCAGCGATGGGCTCCAAGAGCCAAGGACGCGGATCATGTCGGACATGTGGCCCAAAGCGAAACTGTTCGATCAAAAGCACCCTGTCGCGCACGGGATCATAGGGCAGAAGCGTCACCGCATCTCCACCCACGAAGGCTGACCGCGTCACCGGCTCGCTCATGCCTCCCGCAAAGCGCGGAAAGCGCAGATCCTGCTCCACGACCTTGAAATACTGCGTGTAGGGATGGCGCTCCGCTAGGATCTCGGTGTCTTTGCGCCCGAGCGGCCCGCGGATCTTGGCAGGGGCAGGCTCGGCCCGAGCACGAAGCCGGGCCTGCGCGCGAGACACCATCATGTTGTAGGCCGCGTCGAACTCCGCGTCGCTCAGGATCCCTTTGACCGCCATTGCTTCGCGGGCGGCCTCAACCATGACCGCGCCGTAGTTGCGCACCCAATCGTGGAAAGACCAATCCCCGCCGATCACCTGGTGGTCGGTGGCGACGTAAATCCCGGCCTCCAGGGCCCCATCGGAGGTTTCCACAAGCTCCGTGTGAAGCACGTAGTCGTCAACGCCCTCGTAGTAAGCGATACGCGCGATCTCCTCTTCCGAAAGGCCTTCGATAAGGAGACCTTCGGATCGCGCACTGAGCGAAGGTTTGATGGTGGGATGGGCCTGACCCTCGATGGCGCGGGTGCCGTAGCCTTGCAACCAGGCATGTCGTGTCGATGGGACACGGCCAACAACCACTTCGAGAAGGGGCAGGTACCGGAGCGTTCCGTAAAAGAAGAGCGCCCGAGGCGCCGTCATGACCACCGGCGGGCGAAGAATTCCGTCACAAGCGCCACAAGGAGGCTCCCAATCACCGCGGCTGCCACAACCGGCGCCTCGACGATCAGAAAGGCGTTTTCCAGCATCAAGTCGGACAGCGCCAAGAGCGCTTCGACCGGGCCATCATAGCGGCCCCGGACCGCCCGCTTGATCATCTCGTAGGCGGACCAGATCAGGAGCGCCCAGAACGTGATCGCGAAAATCGTTGTCAGCCCGAAGCCCATCGCGGGCATGAAGCCCTGCCCAGCATGACGCCCCATGATCCGCCATCCCATGACCGCGCCGAAGAAGGCGTTGACCGGAGAAAGCAGCGTCGCGCCTGCGCCTTCCAGAGGAAGGTACACCTTAACGAGGTCGGATACGTAGTAGGCAAGGGCCGCAAATAGTACGGCTCCAATGAGCTTCGCCGCCGTAGGCATCGATCAAATGGGCCTTCTCACCGTAATCTGGGTCACGTCACAAATACGGGTTTGAAACGCGCTGGCGCAAGAGGTGAGGTACATGTTCCACATGCGCCGAAATCGCTCGTCAAAGCCAAGAGCGGCAATCTCGTCCCACCGATGATTGAACACTTCGTGCCAGCGCCGAAGCGTCTGACTGTAGCTTTCGGCGAACTCGATCGAGCGCGCCACTTCCAGTCCGGCGCGTTCGACCTGGGCCCGAAGCACGCGTGGGGCTGGGAGCATGCCACCCGGAAATATAAATTTCTGAATAAAATCAATGCCCTTGCGATAGGTTTCCCAACGTGCGTCGGCGATTGTAATGACCTGAAGCGTGGCGGCCCGGCCCGGGTTCAGGCAAGATCGAACGGTATCAAAATACACCGGCCAATAGCGCTCCCCCACCGCTTCAAACATTTCGATCGAGGCGATCCCGTCATACGTGCCCTTTTCGTCACGGTAATCCTGCAATTTTATCTCAACTTGTCCCGACAGCCCCGCGTTCCGGATCCGTTCTACAGCATAGTCGCGCTGTTCGCGGCTGATCGTGAGCCCCGTAACCCGTAGCCCCCTTTCTCGGGCGGCATATTCCGCGAACCCGCCCCAGCCGCATCCAATTTCGAGGACGTGATCGCCCGGAGCCGCGCCAATCTGGTCGACCATAGACGCGTATTTTGCTTGCTGCGCGGCCTCGAGGCTCTCCTGACCGGTCTCAAAAAGCGCCGATGAATAGGTCATCGTGTCATCGAGCCAAAGCCGGTAGAACTCATTCCCGAGGTCGTAGTGATACGAGATGTTCTTGGGCGCCTGTCGGCGCGAGTTCGACTGAAACCAGAACCGAAGCCGCTCGTAGGCGCGCACCAAGAACATTCCCGGGTAGTCGTTTTGAAGCTGGTCGTCTTGGTTGAGGAGATCCATGAAGCCTTGGAGATCTGGCGTTGACCACCATCCTTCGACATAGGCTTCGGTAAATCCAAGGTCACCTTCGCGAAGAAGCCGTGCGAAGAGCTCTGGATTATGTACATGCACCTCGCCGACCGGACCAGGCTCGCCGCCTTCGACCCGAAACCGTCGACCGTCGTCGAGCACGATATCCAGTCTGCCCTTTCGGATGCGTTTGGCCGTCTCGAAGACCGGCCCGAAGTAGCGCGGCAGATCGCTCTGCCCGTGATAGTCCGTCAACACTGTCATGACCTGCCCCAATCCCACGCCACGCTAGACCGCAATCTGATGCCCAAGCAACTGTCCTCGTTTGATTTCTTTAAAAGTCTCGCGCCTCGTAGGCTGCGAGCGCGCGCTTTCTGCCCGCCGCGACCGTGATGACCGGCTCGGGATAGGCCGCCAGGGCGTCAAGATCCCAAGCCAGCGGCACGGCGCGGAAGTCGTCACTGGCGGTCTTAGGAGGCTCCGATTGTCCCTCCGCGATCCAGGCGCGCGCGTAGGCACCATCGGCGTCGAACTTCTCGAGTTGGGTTTCGGGGTTGAACACCCGAAAGTAAGGCGCGGCATCCGGACCCGAACCGGCCACCCATTGCCAGCCCATGGCATTTGACGCCGGATCCCAATCTGCCAGGCAATCGGCAAACCAATCAAGACCGATTTTCCAGTGAGACATCAGATGCTTGGTAAGGAAACTTCCCACGATCATTCGGGCGCGATTATGCATGTGGCCGGTCACGTACATCTCCCGCATCGCCGCATCAACAAAGCGGATCCCGGTCCGGCCTTCGCGCCAGCGGCGCACATCCGGGGTGGTTGCATCTCGGTTCCAAGGAAAGCTGTCCCACCCCTCGCGCCAGTTCCTTGTGGTGATTTCGGGCGTATGGAACACCAGATGATAAGCGAATTCGCGCCAGACGATTTCCCTGAGAAAGTGCTCCGCCCCTGCCCTGCCCTCCGCCATGGCGCGCTGACCCGCGTGCCAGCACAGCCTGGGCGAAATCTCGCCGTATGTGAGGTTCTCCGAAAGGCGAGAGGTCGCCCCGTCTGCGGGATAGTCCCGACGGGCCTTGTACAGGTCGATCCGGGTCTGAATGAAAGCGTCCAGCCGGTCGCGCGCCGCGGCCTCGCCGACACAAAGATGCTGGGCCACCACCTCTGCGCCACGGTCCATCGCCAGGGCCAGGTTCCAGGCCGCCGGATCATCGCTTTTCGGCCAGGAAGCCGGCGGGGCGAGATGGTCGGGTGCCGCTAGAGGGCCAGCGATCTCGCGGTCTTTCACGGCTTTCCAAAACGGCGTGTAGACCCGGTAAAGCCCACCTTGTCCGGTCTTTACGTCCCAAGGCTCAAACAGAACGTGACCTTTATGGCTGTCCGCGCCGATGGACCGCGCCTTCAATGCGGCTTTCACCGCCGTGTCGCGGGCCACGCTGTCTGGGTCGTAGGCGCGCGTCCAGACAACGCTCTCCGCGTTGGTCTCGTCCAATAGTTCATCGAGGACATCCATGGCGCGCCCGCGCCGGAAAATGAGCCGCGAGCCCAGGCCCTCGAGGCTGCGCGCAAATGCCTCGGCTCCCAAGCCAAGTCGCCATTTCGGGCACGCGCCGTGGCGTTCGGCCACCTCATCCAGGATAAAGACCGGAATCACCGGGCGGCCGCTGGCGGCGGCAGCGCACAGCGCCGGATTGTCGGCTAGTCGGAAGTCACGACGGACCCAATATAAAACCGGTGAGATCATCGCCTGTAGAAACGCTTTCTTCAGAGCACTTTGTCGAGGGCCACCATCAGCCTCTCGACGTCGGCGCCGCTTGTGTAGTGCACAAAGCTCATACGCAAGACACCGGGCTCTGGATCGATCCCCATCGCCATCAGCGGCCGGCGCGCGTAGAAATCGCCTCCGTCGCAAGCGATCCCATGACCCGCCAGAGCCTCCGCCAGCTCCCTGCCGGGTCGATCAAGATGCACCGCAACCGTCGGTGCCCGCGCTTCTGCCCGGCGAGGCCCAAGCAGCCGCAGATCATTTCGACCGTCAAGATAGTCGAGCAGCGGCTGGAGCAGCCGGATTTCATGATCGCGCATCAGGTCATGGACGACGGCGCACCGCTCGGCCGGCGCCGCCTCGGGGAGACCGTGGTGGCGATAAAGCTCGTCAATGTAGTCGGCGATGCCGGCCGAGGCCGCGACTTGGGCATGGTCCGGACCCGCTGGCGTGAACCGCTTCGTCGGGGTTTGGGAATTGAACCAATGACCCTGTGCTGGCAGCCTTTCTGAGAGCGCGCGGCGTATGACCATGACACCCTGGTGCGGGCCATAGGTCTTGTAAGTCGAAAACAGGTAGATGTCCGCCTTGAGTTTGGAGACATTTGGCAGGCCGTGGGGGGCGTAGCTCACGCCGTCGACGCACGCAGCTGCGCCGGCATCGTGGATCATGGATACGATCGAGGCCACGTCATTAATCTCGGCAACCACGTTTGAGCAGTGGGGAAAGGCCACAAGGCGAACGCGCTCATCTAGAAGCTGCGCCAATTCGGCTGGATCGAGATGGCCAGTTTCCGGATCGAGCCGCCACTCGCGGACCTCGATGCCACGGCCGGCCAACCGCCGCCACGGCCCGGAGTTTGCCTCGTGATCCTGGTCGGTGACGACAATTGCATCCCCGGGCCCCATCCACTCGCCAAATGCCTGCGCGAGCACATAGACATTCTGCGTCGTTGACGGCCCAAAGCTCACTTCATCCGCGTCGACCCCTAGAAGCATCGCTAGGCGATTGCGGGCCTCGTCCATTTCCGCGCCCCCGAGCTGGGACGCCGTAGCGGGTCCATATGGCTGCATCTTTCGGCTCGCATAGAAGCGGGTGAGCCGCTCCACCACGGCGCCGCAGGGGTAGGAGCCACCTGCATTCTCAAAGAATGCCAGCCCCTTCAAGTCCGGCTGCGAAAACGCGGGAAACCGGCTCCTTACAAAGGAGACGTCGAGACCGACAGGCGGCCTCAATCGCCGGTTCCTGGCATTGCAAAGAGATCCGTGTCGTCGGGTCGCGCGCCAACACTGGTGAGCATCCCATGGATCTGGCCGCGATGATGGGTCTGGTGGTTGAAGAAATGCGTCACGCAAACCGCGTAAGGACGCTCCATCTCGCGTCCCAGGGCCCCGGAGAACCAGCGCAGTGGGCCCACGATCTCGTCCATCCCGTCCGCCCAGTCAGCGATGCGCGCGTCCATCCCCGTCCGGGCAACGCGGAACCGCCCCCAGTCGGTTTCAAAACCGGGGCTTTCCTTGATCCCTCCAGCGGGCCGCGCGCCTCCATCAAATCTGCTCATCCAGATCGTATCTGCCCAAAGCAAGTGCGAAAACGTCCCCATGATCGAGCCGAAGAAGGCGCCTCGGTCCGCGATCCGCGCGTTTTCGTCCAGTCCCTCCGCCGCAGCCACGAGACTTGCATTCTGCCATCGGTTGTAGCGCGCCATCATCACCACGAATTCGCCCGTGATCATTTGCCTCTTCCCTGCTCGAACCGCCTGCCGAATACTCTCACCAAAGCGTCCTGTCGTCCGCAAGCCCCTCGCGCCCTCTATCGCCCTTGCGAAGCCCCCTTTATGCCCATAGCGTCCCCAACCGGACATCCTTTGGGAGGGATAAAATGACCATCACAACCAAGCGCCTGCTGGGCGCTTCGATCGGGGCGCTTATGGCCACCACCGCGGTGGCGCAGGACTCCGAACTCTTGATCTTCGACTGGTCCGGCTTTGAAGAGGACGGCTATTGGCAGGTATACGCAGAGGAATACGGTGAACCACCCAGCTACACCTTCTTTGGAGAAGAGGAAGAGGCATTCCAGAAGCTCCGCTCGGGGTTTCGCGCCGACCTTGCGCACCCGTGTTCACAGTCTGTCGACAAGTGGCGCCAAGCGGGGCTGATCGAGCCTTGGGACATCTCAAAGATCCCGAACTACGCCTCGGTCGCCCAACAGTTCCGGACCGATCCGGTCTTCGTCGACGGCGAGGACGTCTACTTCATTCCGGCGGATTTCGGCACCACGGCCACGGCGTATAACGCCGATGAGATCACGCTGGAAGACGTGGCCTCGATCGAAGTCTACAAGGACCCGAAATGGGCGGGCCGGATCGCTTTGCCGGATAATGTCGACGACATCTACGCGTTGGCCTACCTCGCCGTGGGCGTCCAGGACTGGCGAGAGGCGACCGAGGACGACTTCAAGGCGGCGTCGGACTGGCTCCGTGAAGTTCACCCGAACGTCCGGGCCTATTGGACCGACGGCTCGGAACTCGCCCAGCTCATGGGAACGGGCGAAGTCCTGATCGCCTGGGCGTGGTCCGAGACGCCGGCGACGATGAACGGCGAAGGCTTCAACATCGGCTTTCAGCGCGAACACCCCGAGGGCTCCTCGGTCTGGCAA